>BJHC01000020.1 GCA_014191535.1 Cyanobium sp.
CAGCACCCGGGTGCGCAACCGCTGGCCATTGCGCAGCTGGCCGGCGCTGTTGTCGATCGTGGCCTTGGCCAGCAGGGTCTGGGTGCCGGCGCTGACGCCGGGGTCCACCTGGCCGATGCGGCCCTCAGCCACGGGCCGGTCGCTGTCCTCCGCCAGCAGTTGCACCGGTTGCCCCGGCCGCAGTTGCGTGAGCCGTCCGGCGGGCACATCGATGCGCGCCAGCAGCCGCTCGTTGCGGATGATGCGGCTGAAGGGGGTGCCGGCCGAGAGCACATCGCCGGGCTTGATCGTGAGATCCCCGATCACGCCGGCGATCGGGGCGCGAATGTCCTTGTAGGCCAGATCGGCCAATTTGGCCCGCAGCGCTTCGCGGGAGCCGATGGCGTTGGCCTGGTATTCCTCCGCCTGCAGGGCGCTGGCGGCCCCCTGGGCCACCAGGCCGCGGAAGCGTTGGTAGGCCAGCTCATCGCGCTTGGCCTTGGCCCGCAGGGCCTGCACATCGGCCCGCAACTGGGTTTGATCCAGCACCACCAGCAGTTGCCCGGCCTGAACGCGATCGCCCGTGCGCACCAGCACCCGCTGCACCCGGCCGCCCGCCTGGGCCGCCAGGTCGATCTCCTCGGTGGCCTCCAGGGTGCTGACGGTGTTGAGGGTCTGCTCGAAGCGCTGGCTGGTGGTGGGCGCCACGGTCACCAGGGCGGGGGGCCGCCGTTTGCCCCCGTCGCCGCAGCCCGCCAGGGTGAGCAGCAGTGCCGCCAGGGCGGCCGCCCCGGCGGTGACGCGATGGCGGCTGGTGCCCATGGCCATGCCGATCCCGATGCCCCTGGCTTGTGGTGATTCAGCCATGGTGTCGTGCCCTCCAACGGGATTGGTTCTGCAGCTCCCAGCCCTTGATCACCCGATAAACGCTCGGCACCACGAACAGGCTCAAACCGGTGGACACCAGCAGCCCAAAGAACACCACGGTGCCGATGCTGATGCGGCTGCCGGCGCTGGCGCCACTGGCGAGCAGCAGCGGCACAAACCCCGCCAGGGAGGAGAGGGCCGTGAGCAGGATCGGCCGCAGGCGGCTGATGGCGGATTCGCGGATCGCCGCCTCCAGCTCCAGGCCCTCCCGCAGCCGCTGGTTGGCGAATTCCACGATCAGGATGCCGTTCTTGGCCGCCAGGGCCACCAGCACCAGCAGGCCCATCTGGCCATACACATCCAGGGGCAGGCCCCGCAGCACCAGCCCCCCCAGGGCCCCCAGCAGGGCCAGGGGCACCGTGATCAGGATGATCAGCGGGTCGAGCAGGTTTTCGTAGAGGGCGGCCAACACCAGCCCCATCACCAGCACCGCCAGCAGGAACACCCGCAAACTGCCTCCCCCCGCCAGCCGTTCCTCCCGGGCCAGCCCGGCCCATTCCAGGTCGGTGTCGCTGCCGCCGAGGCGCTGCTGCAGCTGCTCCAGCTCCGCCATCGCCTGGCCCGTGCTCACCCCCGGGGCCGGCAGGGCCCGGATCGTGATCGCCCGCACCAGGCGGCTGTGGTTGATGGTGCTGGGGCCCGTGGCGGGCAACACCCGCACCACCTGCCCCACGGGGATCAGCTGGCCGCTGCGGCTGCGCACCTGCAGGCTCAGCACATCCTCGGGGCCGCGGCGCCCCTGGCCGTCGAGCTGCACGATCACGCGCCGCACCTGGTCGGATTCAAAGCTGTCGTTCACATAGCTGCTGCCGAAGCTGGCGCCGATGGTGGACACCAGGGTGTCCAGATCGATCCCGAGGGAGGCCAGCTGCAGGCGGTTGGGCTCCAGGCGCAGCAGCGGTGCATCGGCGTTGAAACGGGTGGAGACCCGTTCGAAGCGGCCTGTGGCGTTGGCGGCGCGGATCAGGGCCTGGGCCCGCTGGGCGAATTGATCGAGGCTGAGTTGGCCGTTGCTGATGTCCAGCAGCTCCAGCTCCAGACCCCCTTCACTGCTGAAGCCCCGCACGCTGGGGGGAGGGCTCAGCTGCACCATGGCGTCGCTGATCCGCTTGCCCAGGGCCCGGTTGAGCCGTTGGGCCACGGCCTCGGTGCGGGTATCGCCGTCGCCCCGCTGGCCGATCGGCTTGAGCCGGATGAACACGCTGCCCTTGTTGGGGCTGCTGTCGCCAAAGGAGCGGCCCGCATAGAAGTTGGCGCTGGCCAGGCTCGGCTCCCGCTCCACCACAGCGCGCACCTGCTCCATCACCGCCTGGGTGCGTTGCAGCGAGGAGCCCTCCGGCAGCACCACCACGCCCCGCAGCTGGCCGTTGTCCTCCTGGGGGATGAAGGCGGTGGGCCGCAGGGAGAGCCCCACGGCGGTGATCAGCAGCCCCAGGGCCAGGGCGATCAGAACCCGGCGTCGCTGCCGCAGGCTCCCTTCCAGCCAGCGGCCGTAGGGCCGCTCGAGCCCCTCCAACCAGCGGCGCGGTGGGTCGATCCAGCGCAGCAACCAGGCCGGTTCCCGCTGCTCAGCGTGCAGAAAACGGCTGGCGGCCACCGGCGTGAAGCTGATGGCGTTGAACGTCGACACGATGATCGCGGCGCCGATGCTGATGGCGATCGGGGCGTAGAGCCGCCCCAGGCTGCCCTGCAGCCCCAGCACCGGCAGGAACACCACCACCAGCACCAGGGAGGTGGCGATCACCGCGCCCCCCAGCTCGGCCATGGCACCCCGGGCCGCCGCCAGGGGGGAGGCGCCGCGCTCCAGCCGGCGGCCGATGTCCTCACACACCACGATGGCGTCGTCCACCACCAGGCCTGAGGCCAGCACCATGCCGAACAGGCTGAGGGTGTTGATCGAGCTGCCGGAGAGCTTGATCAGGCTGATCGACCCCAGCAGCGACACGGGCACCGCCAGGGCGCTGATCAGGGCCAATCGGCTGTTGCCCAGCCCCAGCAGCAGCGCCAGGAACACCAGCACCACCGCATCCCTGAGGCTGCCGGTGGCTTCGGCGATGCTCTCGCGCACCGTGTCGGCTTCGTTGACGATCAACTGCAGCTCCAGCCCCGGCGGGAACCGCGGTTCCAGTTCGGCGATGGCCTGCTCCAGCCGCTCGCTCACCTCCAGGGCGTTGCTGCCATCGCGCTGGTACACGGCCAACGCCACGGTGGGATCGCCCTGCAGGTTGGTGGCGATCGTGTCGTAGGTCTCGCTGCCCAGGTCGACGCGGCCGATGTCGCGCAGCAGCACCACGCCCCCCTCCGGCCCGCGACCCACCACCAGCTGTTCCAGTTCTTCCGGACTGCGCAGCCGCCCCTCCATGCGCAGCGGCAGGGTGGTGGCCTGGCCAGGGGGCCCTGGTTCATCGCCGGTCTGCCCCAGGGCCGCCAGCACGTTCTGGGCCTCCAGGGCCCGGCTCACATCGGTGATGGTGAGCTGGCGCTCCAGCAGTGCCGCCGGCTGCAGCCACAGCCGGAAGGCCAGCGGGCTGCCGCCGGAGAGGCTGACGCTGCCCACGCCTTCCACCCGCTGCAGGCGCTCCTTCACCACCTGGTTCACCCAGCCGCTGAGGAACTGGGGGCCGTAGCGCCCGTCGCGGGCGCTGAAGCTGAGCACCATCAACAGGTCGTCGCTGCTGCGGCGCACCTGCACCCCCAGCCGTGCCACCGACGCCGGCAGCTGCCGCAGCACCTGGTTGGCTTCGTTCTGGGCATTGATCTGGTTGAGCTCCGGTTCGCCCCCGTCAAAGCTGAGGGTGATGGAGCTGCCGTTGGCGCTGCTGCTGGAGCGGATGGTCTGCAGCCGCTCCACCGCATTGAGCTGCTTTTCGAGCAGCGCCGTGACCCCCTGCTCCACCACCTCCGGATTGCCGCCGGGGTAGGTGCTGCGCACGGTCACCCGGCCGGGGGCGATCTGGGGCAGGTTTTCCACCTGCAGCCCCCCCAGGCTCAGGGCCCCCAGCAGCAGCAGCAACAGGCTCAGCACCAGGCTGAACACCGGCCGGCGCAGGAACAGATCGGAGATGGTGCGCCGCGGCTGGCTCATGGCTGCACCAACCCCGGCTGCCCCTGCAGCCACTGCAGCGTGGCCCGATCGCGGCGGCTCAACTCCAGCACCGGCTTGGCCCCAGGCTGCGCGGCCATGGCATCACCGGCCTGATCGCTGTGGCCCCAGAGGCCAAAGGCATGCCCCAGCTCATGCAGGGCGGTGGCCTGGATTCCGGTTGGGCCCTGCCCAGGACTGATCAGCACCTCCACCCGCGGCTCCAGCTGCGAGGGGCCGCCCCGCCGCACCTCCATCAGTTGAAGCAGCGCACGGCCATGGCTGGCCCGGTTGTGCTGGATCGGCGGCCGCCGCCGTTGCACCAGCACCTGGGCCTGGTTGGGATCGTCCACCAGGGTGATCGGCAGCTGCCGCTGCCAGGTGGCCAGGGCCGCCACCACCGCCCGGTGCCAGCGCTCCTGCCAGATGCCGGTGGGTCCGCGGTCAGTGATCGGCTCCACCCAGACGCACCAGTGCTGGCGCCGCGGCCAGCCTGCGGGGGTGGGCTTGAGGGCGTGGCGGTAGTCGTCTGCCATTGCTGGCTTGGAGGCCTCCGCAGGGGTGGCCGCTGCAGGGGTGGCCTCCACCGGCATGCTCACCCCAGCTGCGGTCGGCGGTTGCGCGGGGCGCCAGGGCCGCACCTCCGTGGCGATGCCGCAGGGCTGCGTCGCGGGGGGCAGATCCACGTGGTGGTGCCGTCAGGCCGCCGGCAGGCCGACGCCGCGGGCCATCAGGGTGGCCAGCAGGGGCACCAGGGCAAAGCCCACCAGCTCGATGTTGAGGATCCAGGCCAGGCGGTTGGCCAGGGCCTCACTCACCTGGGGCAGTTCCCCCTTGCGCAGCGGGATGGCCCAGAGGATGTAGGTGATGGTGGGGTACAGCGACAGGCCGCCCACCCCCAGGTAGAGCCCCACCTTCCACCAGAACAGGGGGTTCTCGGTGTAGAAGTCGCTCCCCTGACCGAAGTAGAGCACCCGCAGGATGCCGCTCACCAGCAGGGCCAGGGCCGCCAGGCCATAGACCACATCGGTGATCACCATCAAGGTGGCGTCTTGTTTGTTGGGGTTGGGCTGGATCAGCCGGCGTTCCAGCACCAGGGCCCCGAAACACACCATGAAGCTGAGGTAGTGCACGTAGGCCACCCCTGCCCGGGGCAGCACGGCGGACACGTCAGCAAGCAGGGCCGCGGTTGCGGTCATGGCGGGTCGTTTGGGTGGATCGACCGTAGCGAGTGGTCCAGCCGGTCGGCGTTACCGGGAACACCCAGCTCGAAAGTGGAAGCAAAAGCGGTGATTGTGATGGCAATCTGCAGTTGCGAATAAATGCTGAATTCGGGAAGCAAAGGTGAAAGTTGGAAGCCTTTTGGTTGCTTTCCTTTTGGAGCGAAAAAGACCCTAGGTTCGAAACAGCGGCAAAGGAACAACATGGCTAGTTCGCTGAGTGCCTTCCTCGGGGAAATCGGGCGGCATCAGCTGCTCACGCCTGAGCAGGAATTGATGCTGGGCCGCAAGGTACAAGCCATGGTGGTGCTGCATGAGCGCTGCACCATGGCTGGTGGTGTCGGTGACGCTTGCGACTACAACGACATCGAGAAGCGCACCATGCGCGTTGGTGAGCGGGCCAAGGATCAGATGATCACCGCCAACCTGCGCCTGGTGGTGAATCTGGCCAAGCGCTATCAGGGCAAGGGTCTGGATCTGTTGGACCTGATCCAGGAAGGCACCTTGGGGCTGACCCGGGCTGTGGAGAAATACGACCCCACCAGGGGCCATCGCTTCAGCACCTATGCCTATTGGTGGATTCGTCAAGGTTTGAACCGGGCCCTGTCCACCCAGAGCCGCACCATTCGTATTCCTGTGAATGTGAATGAAAAACTCACGCGCTTGCGGGCGGCCAAAGCGCGTTTGCTGCAGCACAACGGCATCCTTCCCAATGCCAAACAGTTGGCGGTGGCGTTGGATCTGCCTTTGGAGGAGGTGGAGGAGTTGCTGGGCTGTGAATTGCGCAGTGTCACCGTCAGCCTGCAGGGGGTGGTGAAGTCGAAATCCGATCCCACCGAACTGGTGGATGTGCTGCCCAGCGATGAGTTGCCTCCGATGGAGCGCTGTGAGCTGGCGGAGCGCAATGCCGCGGTCTGGAAACTGTTGGATCAGTCGAACCTCACCCCCAAGGAGCGCACCGTGGTGATGCTGCGGTTCGGCCTCGATGGCAGCAACGAGTGGCGCACCCTGGCGGAGGTGGCGCGCCTGTTGGGCTGCAGCCGTGAGTACTGCCGTCAAGTGGTGCAGCGTGCCCTGCGCAAATTGCGCAAGGCCGGCATCCAGAGCGGCCTGGTGGAGGTGGGCTGAGGCCTCAGCTCACCCGTTTTCGAGGAGGATGGCTGCAGGTCTCTGCCCCTGTGTGGATGGTTGCTGATCCCATCGATGCTGAGGTGATTTCCAGCGCCGAGGTGGATGAGGGGGCCCTGCGGCGCCTGCTGCGCCGTGCCGGTCGCACCCTGGCCCGTCCGGCCCTGGAGTGCCTGGAGTTGCTGCTCGATCCCACCACACCGCCGACGGTGAAGGTCACCGTGTTGGCGGCCCTCACCTACCTGTTGGTGCCGCTGGATCTGATCCCTGACTTCATCCCGGCGGCGGGCTTCAGCGACGATCTGGTGGCCCTCACCGCCCTGCTGGGGCTGTGCGGCAGCCACATCACCCCGGCGATTCGGTTGCGCGCGCAGCGCAAACTGGATGCCTGGTTCCCCCCCGGGCGCTGATGGCCACCCTCACCCCCGATCAACTCGAGGACCTGCAGGGCTTCATCAAAGATTGGCTGCGGCACAGCGGCCGCAGCCAGGCGGACCTGCGTCGGGCCCTGCGGGCCAGCTCGATTCGCATGCCGGTGCTGCTGGAGGAATTGCTGCGGGTGCATCACCGCGAGGGTCTGGCGGGGCTGGCCCAGCGCCTGTGCGACATCGAAGCCCTCTGGCAGGGGGAAGACGCTGGCGCCCCCAGCGAGGGTGCCCTGCCTCCTGCACTCGACGATTCCTTCGGCCAGCTGGATTTGTTGCTGGAGGAGATCCGCCAGATCGCTCCGGAGTCGCCAAAGTAGAGGTGGTTCGTTCCATCCCGACCTCCATGCGGCACCTGCGCATTTCCGCCTCGCCCGTTGGCTGGGGTGCCTCGGTGTTGTTGGCCTCTGCCGCCGTGGTCGCGGCTTCGGGATCGCCGGTGCTGGCCCAGGCGGGCAGTTACATGCTCGGCCCCGGCAGCAATGTGGGCCCCTCGACGCGGGTGGTGCCGAAAAACTGCGTCACCGCGAAGGACGGCAGCATCACCTGCGACACCCAGGTGGTGAATCCACCGGGGGATACGCCGGCGAAGCCGATCTACGACCCGTTTAAGAACTGAGCCCTCGGACGCCCCCCGTGTTCAGCGATCAGGGATTTCTGCAGGCCATCACGCGCTTTGAGCGCAGCCTGGCCAAGGTGCTCTCCACCCTGCTCACCGCCGTGCTGGTGGTGGCGTGCCTGCAGTTGGTGCTGGTCCTCGGCGTCGATCTGCTTGACCTTCGGGTCAACTGGACCGGTGAGGGCCTGATCAGCCTGCTGGATCAGATCTTGGTGCTGCTGATTGCCCTGGAGGTGCTGCAGAACCTCACCGCCTACCTGCGCGACAACGTCGTGCAGATCGAACTGGTGCTGGTCACGGCGCTAACGGCCGTGTCCCGAAAGTTGATCGTGATGCCGCCGGGTGGGCACAAGGATCCCGCCGACCTGTTCGGCTTGGGATTCGCCGCCGTGGCTCTGGCTGCTGCCTATTGGCTGGTGCGCCAGTCGCACGTCAATCGCCGGCCGAGCAGAACAGTGCCAACCACAGGGTCCCCGGATCTGGATCCGTTGCCACGACGCGATGGCGCCGGTGGGGAGTGATCAACAGGCTGTCGCCGACGCAGAGATCGCGAACCTGGGCTTCATCGGCGAACTGCAGACGGGCACTGCCCCGTAACACCAGCACCCATTCCAGCTCCGCCTGGTCGTACCAGAACCCCTCCGGGCTGCTGGCCAGGCAGGAGTGAATGCGCTCCAGCCGCCAGCCGTTGCCGCTGGCCAGTGGATCGGTGCGTTCCTGTCCTGCGGCAGGGCAGGGGCTACTGAGCAGGTTGAGCTGGTCGTCGGGCGACGTTGCAGCCTGGGTTTGGGTAGAGGCCGCCGTCGCGGGAGCATCACCCCAGCGCCGGCCAATCTCGAACCCATGGCGGGCCGCCAGGCCCACCACCTCATGGTGCTGGCTGCACTGACGCAAGGCCTCCCGCAGCTCCGGTTGCTGTTCGCTCAGGGCCACGAAGGCATTGAGCTGACGCACCTTCTCCAGGAACTGCTGCAGCTGGGCTTCGGCCATGGCCTCAGTCTGTCCCGATGGCTCAGTCTGCAACGAGCTGTTTGTGCATGCGGAAGCGCCGAAACGGCACCCCTTGGATCAGCAGCGCTTCCCGCCAGCCCACCTGCCACCCCTCGGCGCTGAACAGCGGTTGGGAGAGCAGGCTCGCTTCGGTGGTGAGCTGGCGGCATCCCTCCCCGCGTGCCTGTTGCTCCAGGGCCTGCAGCAGTTGCCGGGCGCGCCCCTGCCGCTGACTGCGGGGCCGGCAGTAGAGCAGGGCGATCCGATCGGCGGGGTCCCGCAGGGCGAAGGCTTCCGGGGTGCCCTCGGCGGCGCAGCTCACCAGCCCACGGCCGCGGCTGAGGCTGGGCTGGAGCTGATCAGCCCAATGGCACCAGGCGTTGCGTTGCGGTTCTGAATAGAGCAATGGGTCGGCATGGTGAACCGCTTCGAGATAGATCTCGCGCAGGGCAGCGTGATCCGCGAGCTCCAGGGGGCGTAGGCGATGGGGCTGCCCATGCAGGGGCTCATCCATGGCACAGCTCGCTCACAGTGTGGGGTGATTGTGCTCCGATTTGAGCCGGATTGGCATGGTCAAGCTTGCGGTGATGTTGTAAGTTCAACGCGTTAATTGATTACAGCTCCACAGCAATGCTCACTGGATCTGAACTGCTGGCCAAGGTCAAAGAGCTTGGCGATGTGGGCAAGTCGGAAATTGTCCGTTCCTGCGGCTACGTCTCCTCCAAGAAGGATGGTGGCGAGCGCCTGAATTTCACCGCGTTCTACGAAGCCCTTCTGGAAGCCAAGGGCGTTGAGCTTTCCGGTGGTGGCAAGGTTGGCAAAGGCGGCCGCAAGCTCAGCTACGTGGCCACCGTGCAGGGCAATGGCAATCTGCTGATTGGCAAGGCCTATACCGCTCTGCTGGATCTCCAGCCCGGCGATGAGTTTGAAATCAAGCTGGGCCGTAAGCAAATTCGTCTGATCCCCGTTGGCTCCAGCGAAGACGACGAAGAGTGATCAGCTCAGCTGAACGCTGACCACCTCCAGCGGTTGATCGTTGGGTGTTTCCCTTGCTGTCCCCCCGTTTTGAGCGGGGGGATTTTTGTTGGTTTTGCCGCTGCTGGATGGGATCAGATCCAGCAACCCCTCGCGCAAACTCTCCGGCTGACAACTGAGCACCACCAGTTGAATGCCCTGCTGCATGCCGCGGCCCAGCATGCGCTTCAGCCCCTGCAGCCGCTCCGAGTCGCTCTGGCTGAAGGCGTCGTCGAACACCAGCGGTAGGCCCTGGTCGTAGGCCGGCAGCAGCACTTCGGCCATGGCCAGCCGCAGGGCAGCCGCCAACTGCTCGCGCATGCCGCCGCTGAGGTGCTGGAAGCCGTAGGCCTCCCCCTGTTGCCGCAATTGCAGGTTGTGGAATCCCTGCTGCGGATCGAAACCCAGCAGCGGCACCCCTGGATCATGGGCCAGTTCCGCCAAGTAGGGGCGGATCGCTTCCTGCAACGGCTCGCTGTAGCGGTTGGCCAGTTCCGCCTGGGCCCGGTGGAACCGCTCCTGCAGCAGCTGCAGCGCTTGGGTTTCACGCTCCAATCGCTGCCGCTCCGCCTGGGCCTCCTCCCAGGCGGCCTGGCATTGCTCCAGTTCCGCCAGGGGGTTGAGGGCCCCGAGGCTCTGGCACAGCTGTTCCACCTGTCCGCGTTGGCTGAGCAGGTGGTTGTTCTCCTGATCCAGGGCCGTCAGGGCGGCTTCCAGCGCTTCCGTTGTGGCTTCGCTGTCGCCCCGCAGTTGGCGGAGCTCGTCGTCGAGTTGCTGGAGCTGCCGTTGGCCGGTGGTCAGCGCTTCCGGTTCCTCCGGATTGGCATCGCCGTTGCCCGCGCCGTGGTGCGCCTGCAGTGCCTCGAGCCGTTCAGCAATCACCCGCAGCGACCCCTCCAGCTGCGCCAAGCGGCTGCGGCTGCTGTCGATCTGCGTCTGCAGTTGCCGCTCATGGTTCTGCCGTTGCTGTTGCTCCTGGGCCTGGTGCTCCAGGCTGCGGCTGGTGGCGCTGGTGCTGGCTTTCAGCTGCTCCAGCCAGGATTCCAGCTGGTGGCGATCCAACAGGCGCGGATCGCCTGGGGCGGCGCTGTCCAGGGCCAGGTCGGCCAGCTGGAGAGCGTGCTCCTCGATGGCCTGCTCCAGGCGTAGGCGCCGCGGTTGCAGTTGGCTCAACCGCTCCTCCAGCCCCGCCCAGGGGATGGCCCGCGCCGCCTGGCGCAGGTTGGTGAGCTCCGTTTCCAGGCTGCGCCGTTGCCGTTCGATCCCCTCGGCAACATCGCTGCTCTCCACCCCCAGCTGCTGGCGCTGCTGCTGAAGCTGCTGCTCCGCCTGTTGGCGTTGGCGCAGCAGGCCGGGCAGGGTGTCGCCCCCGCCGGGGCTGAGCCGCAGCACCACCCCGTCTCCGATCTGCAGCTGCATCGGCTGGCTGAGCAGCCGCTGATCACCGCTGTGCAGGGATTCCCCCTCCAGGCTGATGGGTTGATCGCTGGCCATCACCTCCAATCCCGTGGCCATCGCCTGGCAGCGGCCCTCGAGCTGCAGCAGGCTCTGCTCCGCCTGGCGCAGCTGCCGCACCTGGTCGCCGTTGAGCTCGGGCAGCTCTGCCAGTTGGCGTTTGAGTTGATCCGCCTCCGCCTGCAGCCGCTGCAGTTGGCGTTGGTGGTCCTGCAGCTGCTGTTGCTCCGCCTCCAGTTGGCGTAGGTCGAGCAGTTGCTGCAGCTGCTCCTGCTGCTGCAGCAACTGCTGCCGCTCGGCCTCGCGTTGTCGTTGCTGCTCGAGCCGTTGCTCCTGCTCCAGCTGTTGGCTCCGCTGCTGCTCGAGCCGTTGCTCCAGCTGCTGCTGCAGGCTGTGTTGCTCCCGTTGCTGCTGTTGCTGCTGCTCCCGGAGCTGGCGCCACTGTTGCTGCTGTTGCAGCAGGGGTTGCAACTCCGCCACCAGCAGCCTCCGGCGTTGCAGCAGCTTCAGTTGCCGTTGCAGCACGGGGCGCTGTTGGCCGTTGATGGCCTCCAGCCGTTCGCCGATGCTGCGCCACTGCTCCATGGCGGCCTCCAGATCCGCCACCCGCTGGCGGGCCAGGCGCAGCTGCTCGGCGGCATCGCTGTCGCGCTGCAGGGCGAGGGCCAGGGGGCTGCCGGCCTTGACGCGTCCGGTGGCGGTGTAGCTCGCCGCCAGTCGCTGCTCCAGTTGCGCCAGCACGCGTTGATCCAGGCGAGAGGCCATGGCATCGGCGCTGCCACGCCCCTGCAACTGCTCCACCAGCCGGCCGTAGTCGTAGCGCTCCTGGCTGCCCTCGAGCGGATTGTCGCCGGCGTTGCCCTGCCGCACCCAGAGGTGGGCCCAGCGCTCCGGCAACTGGGCGATGCGGCGCCCCTCCACCGGGGCGTCGTACCCCAGCAGCTGCGCGAGGCGCTCCTCGGCGGCGGGGCCGCTCAGGGCTGGGCTGCTGCTGCCGCTCAATTGGCAGGTGCCACTGGCGCCGGCGAAGCGTTTGCGCAGTTGCCACAGCTCCCCAGCGGCCTCGAAGCGGATCTCGATGTCGGGCAACCCGGCATGGGTGCGTGAGCGCAACTCCTCCACGCCGCGCCCGGTGGCGGTGGACCGCAGGAACAGCCCCTTGTGCAGGGCCTCCACCAGGGTGCTCTTGCCGGCCTCGTTGGGGCCGCCGATCAGCGTGAGCCGCGTGCCGAAGCTGAGCTCCAGGTCGCCATGCTGGCGCACCTGCCGCAGTCGGCAGCTCCTCAGGCGCATGGCTGCTCCTGCAGGCAGCGGTGCAGTTCCGCCAGGGCGAGTTGCAGAACGGCGGTCGTGTCTGGGTCGTCGTTGGCGGCCATCAGCTCCTGCTGCAGTTCGCTGGCCACCCGCGCGATGAGCGGATCGTCGGCGCGGCCGCTGAGGTCGGCCAGTTCCTGGGCATCCGGGCTGGTGCCGCAGCGGCCCCGTCGCTTGAGCCGCAGCAGCTGGGCTTCCCACCGCTCCAGCAGGGCGTCGTAGCGGCGGTGGCCCTCCAGGCTGAGGTGGCCGCGTTCCTCCAGCAACAGCAGTTGCTGGCCGGGTTCATCCCCCAGCTGCTGCTCCAACTGGCGCTCGAGCCGCTCCACATCACCGATGGACTGGAGCTCCACCTGCAGCGGCAGCCAACGCAGGCTGGCGGTGGGGCGCGGCTGCACCTTGGGCAGCTCACCCCGCGTTGTCGTGACCGCCAGCACCTGCCCCCCTTGGTAGTCGTCCGTGCGGGGAAAGCGATCGGGCTCCGGCGTGCCGCTGTACCAGCTGCGCGCATTCACCTGCTTCAGGCCGTGCCAGTCGCCCAGGGCCACGTAATCCAGCTGCTCCAGCAGAGCGGCATCGAGCTGGAGGCGGTTGTTGGCGCTGGCGGGGTTCTCCTCATCGGCATCCTGATCGGCGTCGAG
>BJHC01000021.1 GCA_014191535.1 Cyanobium sp.
ACTGGCGGCGCGGGCCATGGCGAACACGGGGCTCTGGGGCTCCCCCACCGGCGGCAGCTGGGCTGGATCCCCCACGAACACCAGCCGGGTCCGGAAGGGATGGGCACAGCGCAGGGTGATCTCCAGCAGGGTGCTGTCCACCATCGAGGCCTCATCCACCAGCACCAGGCCGAGGTTCTCCAGGGCCGCAGCGGTCTGCTCCGTCTCCTCGCAGCGCTCCACATCCCCCTGGCGCTTGAGCTTGAGCCGCAGCAACCGGTGGATGGTGCTCGGATACCAGGTGGGCTGCAGCCCCCCCAACGCCAACTGGTGCCGCAGCACCCCCACCGCCTTGTGGGTGGGGGCCACCACGGTCCAGCAGAGGCCCCGCTGCTCCACCTGCTGCAGCAGATGGCGGGAGAGGTAGGTCTTGCCCGTCCCGGCGTAACCGCTCAGCACAAATGGGGTGCCGTCGTAGGGAGCCTGCAGCCACTGGGCAAAGGCCTCAGCCGCGGCCGCCTGCCCCGGGGTGAGCGCCGTGGGTGCGGAGTCGGTGGGATCAGCCAACCGCCAGCCAGCCCCAATGGCGGGCCAACAGCAGCGGCGACCCCACCCACACCAGCCCCGGCAGGGCGATCAGGGGGCCCATCAGGCTGCCCACCAGCACCTCCAGGCGGGTGTGCCCCAGGTTTTCCTTGAGCGGTTTCTGGTCGGCCGGGGGCTCCGCCAGGGTGTTGACGCGGGCGGCCGTCAGGCCGGCGGCACGGCGCACGCCCGAGGCGTCGTACAGCACCACAAAACACATGCAGGCCGCCAGGGCGAACAGGCCGGAGTCGAAGCCCTGCTGCCAGCCCAGGGCGGAAGCGGTGCCGGTGAGCAGGGCCGAATGGCTCGAGGGCATGCCACCGGTTTCCA
The DNA here is from genome assembly GCA_014191535.1 of Cyanobium sp. Lineage (GTDB taxonomy): Bacteria > Cyanobacteriota > Cyanobacteriia > PCC-6307 > Cyanobiaceae > Vulcanococcus. Next base: position 895 of record BJHC01000021.1, read on the forward strand.
CCAGCACCTTCGGATTCCAGCGCCGGTGCACCACCAGCTCAATCAGCAACTTGGAGAGCTGGGCGCTGCCGCAGGCAGCGAGGCCCCACCACAGGGGGCCGTTATCGAGCAGACCCAGCCAAAGGGAGTGCTGGGCAAGGGTCTCGCTCATCGATCGCGGCTCGTGATGTAGTCCGCCAGGGCCAGCAACGGTGCCGCCTTGAGTGCTCCGGCCTCCCCCTGGGCGAAGGGGGCCAGGGCCGCCTTGGCCTCCGCCACCAGGGCATCGGCGCGGCGGCGGGATTCCTCCAGCCCCAGCAGCTTGGGATAGGTGGTCTTGTCGGCGGTGAGGTCCTTGCCGGCCGTCTTGCCCAGCACCTCGCTGCTGGCGGTCACATCCAGGATGTCGTCAATGATCTGGAAGGCCAGGCCGATGCCGCGGGCATACACCCGCAGGGCCTGCAGCAGCGCCTCCGGGGCGCCGGCGATCTGGGCACCGCTGAGCACGCAGGCCCGCAACAGGGCACCGGTCTTGTGGAGGTGGATGTACTCGAGGGTCTCGAGGTCAACGTCCTTGCCCTCGCACTCCAGGTCCACCACCTGGCCGCCCACCAGGCCGGGGGCGCCGGAGGCCAGGGACAGCTCCCCCACCACCGCCAGCAGCCGCTCCGCCGGGACACCGGGGCTGCGCAGGGCCACCATTTCGAAGGCGCGGGTGAGCAGGGCATCCCCCGCCAGGATGGCGTTGGCTTCGCCGTACACCTTGTGGTTGGTGGGGCGGCCGCGGCGCAGGTCGTCGTTGTCCATGGCGGGCAGATCGTCATGGATCAGCGACATGGTGTGGATCATCTCCAGCGCCACCGCCGTGGGCATGGCCTGCTCCGCCACCCCGCCGGCCAGCTCACAGGCCGCCAGGCAGAGGATCGGCCGCAGCCGCTTGCCGCCGGCCAGCAGCGAGTAGCGCATCGCCTCCCGCAGGCTCTCGGGCCGTTCGGGGCCGAGCGAACCATCCAGGGCCGCCTCCACCTGCAGCCGCGCGGCCTCCAGGTAGGCGCCGAACTCGAAGCTGGCCGGTGCGCCCGCGGAGGCGCTGTCTGTGCTGGTCACCGCCGCGGTCATGGGGGGCTGGGCCATGGGCCATTGCTGGCCGGGATTCTCTCAGGCCATCGCGGTGCCATGCGCTCAGGGCAACAAATCCGCCAACGGTTGATCCAGGCCGCAGCGCTGACACCAACTGGCCACCGTGTTCACCAGCAGCAGGGTCACGGTCATGGGTCCCACACCGCCGGGCACCGGCGTGATGGCCTGGGCGATCGGCTCCACCTCCTCAAAGCGCACATCCCCGCACAGGCGGGCCTTGGCCTCCGGGCCGGCGGCCGAGTCGGGCTCCAGGCGATGGATGCCCACATCCACCACCACCGCACCGGGCTTCACATGCTCGGCGCCGATCATGCGCGGCCGGCCGGCGGCCACCACCAGCACATCCGCCTGGCGGGTGAGCTGCGCCAGATCGGCGGTGCGCGAGTGGGCGATGCTCACGGTGGCATCGGCCGCCTGCAGCATCAGGGCCATGGGCTGGCCCACCAGGATGCTGCGCCCCACCACCACGGCCCGTTTGCCGGAGAGTTCCACCCCCGCGGAGGCCAGCAGGGCCATCACGCCGGCGGGGGTGCAGCTGCGGGGGCCGGGCTCCCCCTTCAACAGCCGCCCCAGGTTGAGGGTGTGCAACCCATCGGCGTCTTTTTCCGGATCGATGGCCGCCAGCAGGGGCCGTTCATCCAGACCCGCCGGCAGGGGCAGCTGCAGCAGGATGCCGTCCACCGCCGGATCGGCGTTGAGCCGCTGGATCGTGGCCAGCACCTCCGCGGCGGGCGTGCTGGCCGCCAGATGGGCCCCCAGGTTGGTGATGCCGATGCGGCTGCAGGCCTTCTCCTTGTTGGCCACATACACCCCGCTGGCGGGGTCATCCCCCACCCGCAGCACCGCCAGGCCGGGCGGACGGCCAGCCCGCTGCAGCCGATCGGCCACCACCGCCTGCAGTCGCTCCTCGATCTGGGCCGCCAACTGGCGCCCATCCAGACGGGTGGCCATGGCTGAAGCGCGTTGGCAACTGCCCCTCAGCATGCCGCGGCAGGGCTAGCTTGAACCCGAACGTCATCGGTTGCGTTGATCCGACTGGCCCCCGGCCCTTCACCCTGGGGTGCGATTCGGCGCCTGTGGCGGCATTTGGTGTGGCGGCTGTGGCGCCAGGAGCGTCCGCGCCAGGCCCTGGCCCCGTGGCGCCGCCGTGACACCAGCACGGTGCTGGTGGCCTGCCTGTTGGTGGCCCTGCTCTCCAGCTGGCCTTGGCTGGTGGAGCCCAGCCTGCGGCCCGGTGTGCCGGCCCCGTTCACGGTGCGGGCCCCCAAGGCAGCCACGGTGGTGGATTCCGATGCCCTGGAGCAGCGGCGCTCGCAGCTGGGCCCCCGCACCCATGTGCAGGTGGTGGACCCCCGCATCAACCGCGAACTGGAACAACGGCTCAACCGCCAGCTGCAGGCCATCGAACGGCTGGCCAACACGGGCCAGGAACAGGTGGCCCCCCTGGCCCTCAGCCCGGAGGAGCGCGACTGGCTGATGCAGCTGTCGCGCCGGCGGCTGGCCCAATGGGAAGACGACCTGCGGCTGGCCCAGCGGCGGATGCTGGGGCAGGGGCTGATCGGCAGCGTGGCCCAGCGGCAGCTGGAGCAGGCGGCGGCGCTGCAGCTCGAACCCATGCAGCAACCGGGCCTCGGCCTGGGGGCACGGGTGGTGGCGGCGTCCCTCCAAGGCCGCACCAATCTGCGCATCGATCCGGCCCTGAGCCAGCGCTTGATCGAGGACCTGCTCACCCAGCAGGGGATCCCCACGATCCAGGTGCGCAAGAACGAACTGATCACCCGCCAGGGGCAACCGATCAGCGCGCAGTCCTATGCGGTGCTCGACTACTTCGGCCTGGTGAACCGCCGCCCCCTGGTGGGGGCCTGGCTGGGGCACCTGTGCGAAGCCCTGGCGGCCTGCGGCGTGCTGCTGCTGCTGAGTCGCCGCAGCCGCCCCAGCCTGGAGCCGCGCCAGGCCCTGCTGGCCCTGGGGCTGCTGTTGCTGGTGCAGGGGTTCAAGCTCTGGCTGGGCAGCGCCGCCAGCCCCCTGGCGCTGCTGGTGCCCGCCACCCTGCTGCTGGCCCAGGGGCTGGGCACCACCGCCGGGCTGGCCTGGGTGGCGGTGGCCAGCCTGCTGTGGCCCCTGCCCCTCGCCCCGTTCAACGACCAACGGGTGCTGGTGGCAGCCCTGGTGGCCTCGATCACCGCCGTGCTGGCGGGCCGGCAGCGCAGCCGCGCCCAGCTGCTGCAGCTCACCCTGTTCATCCCCCTGGGGGCCCTGGCGGCCGAATGGCTGCTGTTGCAATGGGCGGCGGCCCAGGCGGAGGGCAACGGCCTGTTGCCGATTGGGGCCGACCTGCCCGCCGAAGCCCTGCTGCTGGGCGGCCTGCTGCTGGGGGTGCTGCTGATCAGCCCGCTGCTGGAGAGCTTCTTTGATCTGCTCACCCGCACCCGCCTGCTGGAACTGGCCGACCTGGAACGGCCGCTGCTGCGGCGGCTGTCACGGGAAGCCCCCGGCACCTTCGAGCACACCCTGATGATCTGCGGCCTGGCGGAGGAGGGGGGGCGCGCCATCCAGGCCGACACCGACCTGATCCGCACCGGTGCGCTGTATCACGACGTGGGCAAGCTGCATGGCCCGCAGTGGTTCATCGAAAACCAGAACAGCGATGACAACCCCCACGACGCCCTCGACGACCCCCAGCTCAGCGCGGGGATCCTGCAGGCCCATGTGGATGAGGGGCTGAAACTGGCCCGCCGCTACCGCCTGCCGCGGCCCCTGGCGGATTTCATCCCCGAGCACCAGGGCACCCTCAAGATGGGCTACTTCCTGCACGAGGCGCGGCGCCGCAACCCCGCCATCCAGGAGAGCGATTACCGCTACCGCGGCCCCATCCCCCGCAGCCGCGAAACGGCCGTGCTGATGCTGGCCGATGGCTGCGAGGCGGCCCTGCGCTCGCTCCCCCCCGACACCAGCGAAGACCAGGCCCGCGCCATGGTGCGGCGCATCATGGATGCCCGCTGGCAGGACGGCCAGCTGAGCGACAGCGGCCTGAGCCTGGCGGAGCTGGAGCTGCTGGTGCGCGCCTTCGTGCGGGTGTGGCGGCGCATGCGCCACCGCCGGATTCCCTACCCGATTCCAGCCCGCAAGGGCTATAGCGCCTGAGCCATGGTGGCCCCCATGGCAACCGATCCCAGCATCAGCGGCGTATCCCCCTGGCGGCAGGCCTGGTATCCGGTGGCCTACCTGCGCGACCTCGATCCGCGGCGCCCCACGGCCTTCACCCTGCTGGAGCAGGACCTGGTGCTCTGGTTCGAGGCCAGCAGCCAGCGCTGGCGCGCCTTTGCCGATGTCTGCCCGCACCGGCTGGTGCCGCTCTCCGAAGGGCGCCTCAACGGTGCCGGTGAGCTGGAGTGCCCGTACCACGGTTGGACCTTCAACGGCGAGGGCCATTGCACCGCCATTCCCCAGGCAAGGGATGGCAGCCGCATCAGCCCCCGCAGCGACTGCCGCAGCTACGCCACCGCCACGGCCCAGGGGTTGCTGTTCGTGTTCAGCGGCGACGCCGCAGCGGCCGCAGACCATCCCCTCCCCCTGGTGCCGGTGCTGCAGGAACAGGGCCAGGGCTGGGCCGACGGCTGGGTGGTGCAGGACACCTTCCGCGACCTGCCCATGGACGCCCTGACCCTGCTGGAAAACGTGCTCGACGTGAGCCACGTGCCGTTCACCCACCACGCCACCGTGGGGCGTCGGGAGAACGCCGGCCCCGTGGAGCTGGAACTCACCAGCTTCGGCCCTGGGGGCTTCACCAGCCTGTGGCCGGAAGGACCCCGGCGGGGAAAGCTGGGCAGCCAAACCACCACCTATGTGGCCCCAGGCCTGATGTGGCACGACCTCACCGCCAAGGGTTTCGCCCGCATCCTCACGGTGGTGTACGCCACACCGATCCGCCGCGGGGTCTGCCGGCTGTTCGCCCGCTTCCCCTTCCAGTTCGACTCCCCCTGGCCCGGGCGCCTGCTGGGGCTGCGGCCGCAGTGGCTGCAGCATCTGGGCAACCATGTGGTGCTGGAGGACGACCAGCTGTTCCTGCACTGGCAGGAGCGGGTGCTGGAGCAACGGGGCGGCAGCACAGCCGCCGTGCGCCGCTTTCACCTGCCCACCAGCGCCGACCTCAACATCCGGGCGCTGCACGACTGGGTGAACCGCTACGGCGGCGAGCCGTTCCCGGGCCAACGGCTCCCCCCACGGGAGGGGTTGGTGCCGCTGATGGAGCGCTATGAGGCCCACACCCGCCATTGCCGCAGCTGTGCTGGAGCCCACCGGCGCCTCTCCCCGCTGCGCACCGCTGCCGGTGGCGTCGCCCTGCTGGCCCTGCTGGTGGCCGCCTGGTGCGGCCCCAGTGCATGGGCTGCCCTGGCCCTGGCGGCGGCCGCCGGCGCCGCGGCGCTGCGCTGGCAATGCCAGCGCTGGCTCGATCAACTGCGGCGGGGCAGCGGCAATCCTCCCCGCAACCGCCCCTAACCGCCCGGCCGGCGGGCGCGCCAGGTGCGCTCCAGGATCAGACCGGAGAGCACCAGGGTCACGGCGTTGGCGGCGATCAACGGCCCATCACGGGTGAGCAGGCCGTAGAGACCCCAGAGCACGATGCCGCTGCAGAACAACAGATACATGCGCAGGGAAATACCCCGGGTGTCGCCGCTGCGCAGGGTTTTCAGCGCCTGGGGCACGAAGCTCACCGTGGTGAGGGTGGCGGCGCCGTAGCCAATCAAGGCCAGCACGGGGGAGGGATCGCTCATCACAGACGCTCAGGGATCAGACGGACAGGGGAAAGGCACGGGGGAGTGGAAGCGCATCGGCTCACCGCTGAGCGGATGATCAAAGGCCAGGGCGGTGGCATGCAGGTGCATACGCCGGGCGGTGGCGGGGGGGCCATAGAGCGGGTCCCCCAGGATCGGATGGCCCAGGGCCTGCAGGTGCACCCGCAGTTGGTGGGAGCGGCCGGTGTGGGGTTGCAACCCCAGGCGGCTGCCGCCGCCCGAGGCATGGATCAACCACCACGCCGTGCGGGCGGGCTTGCCCCGGTGGCCATCCACCGCATAACGGGGCGGCTGGTGCTGGCACTTGGCCAGGGGCCAATCGATCTCGCCCCGCGCAACCCGGGGCACCCCCACCACATCCGCCACATAGTGCTTTTGCACCCGCCGTTCGGCGAAGGCGATGCTGAGGGCCCGATGCAGCGCCGGTGTGAGGGCCACCGCCACCAACCCGGAGGTGTCCCGGTCGAGGCGATGCACCAACTGCGCCTGGGGCCACCGCTGCTGCACCCGGGTGATCAGGGAATCCGCCTGCTGGGGCCCCAGCCCGGGCTGACTGAGCAGGCCGGCGGGCTTGTCGAGCATCAGCAGGTCGTGGCTGCGGTGCACGATCCAATCGGGCTCGATGCACAACGGCTCAGGGCTCACAGCCATCGATCAGCGCCGGCCGCTGGCCATCCCAGCGTGCCATCGCCACACTGCAGACAGCCGCGCTCTGCCGCCCCATGGCCCTCGATCGCTTCAAGCAGGCGCTGGCCGCCCTCCTCGACCAGGCCCCCAGCGATCCGCTGGAGCGCGATGAGTTCTTCGAGCTGAACACCCTGCCCACCGAGGGGGGCTCGGGTTTTGAGGTGGTGATCTGCGATGAGGAGCACGAGATCTTCGCGGTGATCCACACCGACCGGCTGTTTGAGGAGGGGGAGCCCGGCCAGGAGGAGGTGGAGGCGATGGTGCCGGCCTTCCTCAAGCAGGCCTTCGACTTGGACCCCGAGGACTGGCGCGCCACCGAACCGTTCGACCTGGGCTGGCGCAGCCGCGAATACCTGTGGTTCATGGAATTCACCGTGCCGGGGCTCACCCCCACCTGCAGCTTCGATTAGGGGAGCTGAAGCTGCAGCAGTTGCAGCTGCCGCTGGCGTTGGCTGCACAGCAGCAGAACCCCCTCCCCCAGCGGCGCCGGCAGGCCGGTGCTGAGCCGCAGCACCTCCCGTTCCACCAGGGCCACCCCGCAGGTTTCCACGATCAACACCGGCAGGGTGGAGGCCTGACCATGCATGGCCTGCAGATCGAAGGCCTGGCGCGCGGCCCTGGCACTGCGCTCCAATCCAAGGGCCTCCACCAACGCCGGCCAGAGATCATTCACCGGCGTGCAGGCCGCGAGATCGAGGGTGGACATCAGTCGTGGTGCAGCTGCACAAAGTGGGGGGCAAACAGGAACACCTGCTCCCCCAGCCTCTCCTGCTGCCCATCAAGGGCAAAGGCACCACCGGCCATGAAATCGGCGGCGCGCTGCTTTTGGTCGGGCGGCAGGGCGCTGAGATTGAGCAGCACCGTGGCGTGATCCCGCAGGGCCAGCACCGCCTCCTGCAGGGCCTCAAAGCGGGTGGGTTGCAGCACCACCACTTCAGCCCCCCAGCGCTGCCGGTCCGGAATCAGATCGGGGGGCACCGAATCCATGCTCAGGCCTCGGGGCCGTCGGGGGCAAAGCGCTGCAACAACTCCGCCGTGGGGTGAATCGTTTCCACCTCATCCTCGTTATCGAGAAAGGCATCGAACGATCGGTAGCGACGAATGGTGGGGCTGTACTGAGGATCTGCACACACCTCCTGCCAATCCATCGTCTTGGGTTTGAGCTCCTGGAAAAAGGCCAAGGCCTCCTCCAGATCCGCCGCATCTCCGCAGCCTTCCCCCTGCCAGATCAATTCATAGAAGGTCATGGGAGCACCCCCCGGCCCTGGTGAACCCAGCATGACCCGAGCAACAGAAAGCGGCCACCCAGGGGCGGCCGCTCTGCATGTCCTGAGCCTATGAGGCCTGTGCGCGGTGAATCAGCTGAGCCATAGGCAAGCGCGGCTCGCCGCCATGACTCACTCCTCTTCGCCACCGGCAGGGATCAGTTTGATCTGCTTGCGTCCCAATTTGATTTCAAATTCGTCGCCGGGCTTCAGACCCAGCAGGGCGGTATAGGCCTTACCCACCAGCAGGTTGCCATTGCCCTGCACCGTGGCCACATAGCTCAGCTTGCGGCCACCCTTGCCGGCACCACCACCACCGCCGGTACCCAGATTGAGGCCCTTGGCATCGAGCAGCGCTTCATAGAAAGCGTTGAAGTTAAGACGCTCTGCGCCATCCTTCTTGGAGCTCACATATCCACAGGCGAGCACAAGATCGGACTTGCTGACATCGCCCATCTCCTTGACCTTGGCCAGGAGTTCAGAACCGGTGAGCATCGAAAAAGAGGAACGCTGCGGCAAACATAGCGCTTTAAAGCTGCATCACCAAGGGGCAGATGCGCCGTGAAGAGAGATTGCACAGGGCTGTCATCTTCGATGGGCTCCCTAGGGTCCCCGTAGCGCAAACCAACCACCCCATGACCATGCCGTTCAGCGTTGGTGAGGTATTTCTGGAAAGCGTCTCCACCGGTGTGATCACCGCTGAGGAAATCGCCTGGATCACAGCCGAGCAGGCCAGCTTTGATCGCCAGGAAGAGGCCATGGTGCTGAAGCTGGGTCGCCTGTTGGACGACGGCAGCATTCAGATCGGCTGCCGCCTGTTGCAGGCCTGAGGCCCCACGGCGTCGCCGTCTATCCCGTTAGATCAACTCTGGATGCAGGGGGTCCCCCTTGAAGGGCCCCTGCACCGCCGCGGTGATCCAGCCGCCATAGAACCCACCGGGCTGGGGGAGGACTCGCTCGTCATCCAACCAGCACCCATCCATCAAGGCTGGATACAACGCAAACCAACCCGCCAGGGGTGCAAACGCCTCGGTGGGCTGGGGGTAGCTCCACACCGCCCGCGGCAGGCGCCTGCCGTCGTGCACCACATCGAAGTAGCGGGCCACCCCCTTCCACTCACAGAAGCTGCGCCCAGCCGCCGGCTGCAACAGCTCCAGGCACATCGCCTCCGGGGGCAGATACACCGTGGGCGGGTGGAAGGTCTCCAGCACCCGCAGGCTGGTGTCACTCTCCGCCAGCAGTTGCCCCAGGGCCCTCACCACCACCCGCTGCGTGCCCGGCACCAGGGCCGGAGGGCGCGGATAGTCGCAGACGCGCTCGATCGGCGCCGCCATGGCTCAGCCCGGGATGAAGGTGCGCAGCCGGCGTGCATCCAGCCCGGCGCGGCGCTGCAGTTCCGTGGCATCGAGGCGCTGTTCCTCGCGCACCTGGGCGGCGATCACGTCGTCCTCCAGCACCGCAAAGCCTTCGGCCGCCGCCAGCTCCAGCAGCTCCGGCAACTCCAGGGGCTCCCGCAGCCGCTGGGCCAGGGCGGGGCGCTCACGGGCATGGGCCAGAAAGGCATCCAGCTGCTGCAGGCTCACGGGTCATGTCCGAGTGCAGCTGTCCTAGCGGGTCGGCGCAGCCCCTGGGCACCGCCGGGATCCAAACTGATGCGATACACCAGGCCGCATGACCCGCATGCCCCCCATGCAGCAGCCCCAACCCCTGCCCGAGTGGATGCGCCGCGCCGGCGCTGGCATGACCGCCGCCGTGGCGGTGCTGTTCGTGGTGCTGCTGGTGCAGGTGCGGCTCCAGAGCAACCGCATTCAGCAACTCCAGGACAAGGTGCAGACCCTGGAGAACGCCGGCGACCTGGAGCGCACCAATGCCCTGGAGGAGCAACTGCGCTCCACGGTGGAACGGCTGCAGGGCATGGAGGGGCTCGAGCAGGCGGTGCAGCGGCTCAGCGCTGAGCAGGCCAACCTGAAACTGCAGATCGGTCGCGGCGGCTACGACAACAGCCTGCCCCCCGATCTGATGCGGCCGCCAGCCCTGCCCAAGTTGCCCAGCGGTCTGGAATGAGGGCCGCCGGGGTGCCGGCCCCGATCGACGCCGCGGCGCGCCTGAGCCAGGTGCAAAGCCCGGTGATCCCCCTCATGGGGGAGTGGATCCGCCAGACCCCGGGCACCCTCTCCCTCGGCCAGGGCATGGTGCACTGGGGCCCACCGGCCCAGGCGCTGGAGGCCGCCCGCGACGCCCTCGCTGACGCTCCAGGCCACCCCCACGCCGGAGCGACCAACCGCGATGCCTATGGCCCCATGGCCGGTGATCCGGAGCTGCGCCACGCCGTGGGCCACTGGCTGAACGCGCAGCACGGCCTCGACCTGGAGGGCTCGGCGGTGCTGATCACCGCCGGCAGCAACATGGCCTTCAACGCCATCGCCCAGGTGCTCTGCGACCCCGGCGATGAGTGCCTGTTGCCGGTGCCCTACTACTTCAACCACGCCATGGCGATCCGCCTGGCGGGGGGCGTACCGGTGGCGGTGGAGGCGGGTGTGATTCCCGATCCAGAGCGGTTAGCGGCGGCGATCACCCCGCGCACGCGGGCGATCGTGACCATCTCCCCCAACAACCCCAGCGGCGCCGTACTGCCCAGGCCGGAGCTGGAGGCGATCAACCGGCTATGCGCCGATCGCGGCCTGCTGCACATCAGCGATGAGGCCTATGCCCTGTTCGGCCATGGGGCGACACCGGTGTGGAGCCCGGGGCAAGGGCGCGGCAGCGGCGCCCACACCGTGACCCTCGGCTCCCTCTCCAAAAGCCATGGCATGGCGGGATGGCGCATCGGCTGGGCCGTGGTGCCGCAACGGCTGATGGCGCCATTGGCCAAGGTGCAGGACACGATCCTGATCGGGCCGCCGCGGCTGAACCAGCGGGCGGCCGTTGGGGCCCTGGCCGCCGGCGTGGGCTGGTGCCGGCAGCGGATCAACGCGCTCCAGAGCCAGCGCCAGCAGGTATTGACGGCGCTGGACCAGGCCAATGCCCCCTGGCGTCTGCTGGCTCCAGCCGATGGCGCCTTCTATGCCCTGCTGCAGCTGGACAGTGCCCTCAGCGCCGATGAGGCCATGGAGCGGCTGATCCGCGAGCACCGGGTGGCCCTGGTGAGCGGCAGCAGCTTTGGCCTGCGGGGCTGCTGCCTGCGGCTGAGCTACGGCATGCTCCAGCAAGCAGATCTGGCGGAGGCCCTGGAGCGGTTGTGCGGAGGGCTGCTGGCCCTGAGCACTGCTCCATAACGCGGCCCAGGTCTAGCCCTTCACAGCATCCCCACTGGCGCTGGGCAGGATGTAGCGCTGCAGGCCAATGAACAGCAGCAGCACCGGCAGGATCGACACCACCGCCCCGGCGGCCACGAGCCGCCAGTCGAGGGCAAAGCTGCTAGCCAGCTGCTGCAAGCCCAGGGGCAGGGTGTAGAGCTTGGGGTCGTCGAGGATCACCAGGGGCCAGAGGAAATCACTCCAGGTGCCGATGAACACGAACATCGCCAGGGTGATCAGATCGGCCCGGGCTGCGGGAATCATCACGTTCCACCATTCGCCCACGGGGGTGCAGCCATCGATGCGCGCCGCTTCCTCCAGCTCCACCGGCACCCCGGCGAAGCTCTGGCGTAGCAAGAAAATGCCGAAAGCGGTGGCCGCCTGGGGAATGATTAGCGCCCAAAGCGTGTTGCGCAGGCCCAGCTGCACCATCAACAGGTACAGCGGGATCATCACCACCTGAAAGGGAATCAGGATGGTGGCCACCACCAGGGCCAGCACCAGCCCACGCCCCGCAAACCGCATGCGGGCCAGGGGATAGGCCGCCAGGGAGCAGAACAGCAGGTTGGCCAGCACCGCCAGGCCACTCACCACCGTGCTGTTGAGCAGGTACGCCACCATCGGGTTGTCGTTGAACAACCGCCGGTAGGCATCCAGGCTCG
>BJHC01000022.1 GCA_014191535.1 Cyanobium sp.
CCGCACGGTGATGGGCCAGCGTTGACCAGCGGTCTGGGCGCGCTCGACTGGCACGGCCACGCCCTGCAATTGCTGCCGCAGCGGGCCCTGTGGGATCCGCAGCAGCGCCTGTTGCTGGTGGCGGACGTGCACCTCGGCAAGGCCGAAAGCTTTCAGGCCAGCGGTGTGCCCCTCCCCAGTGACGGCGACCTCACCAACCTCAACCGGCTGCTTGAGCTAGCCCAACACCACCACCCCACGGCCGTTGTGGTGCTGGGGGACCTGATCCATGGCCCCCTGGGGCTCACGTTGGCCCTGCGGCACAAGCTGGCCGCCCTGCCGGAGCTGTTGGGCTGCCCGCTGCGGCTGGTGGGGGGAAACCACGAGCGCGGCAGCTGGATCGAGGGGCTGGCGGCGGAACCCGCCCAACGGGCCGGCCCGCTGTGGCTGAGCCATGAGCCCTGCACCGCCCCGGACCCCAGCCTGCTGACGGTCTGCGGGCATGTGCATCCGGTGGCCCTGCTGGGCCAGGGGGCGGATCGCCTGCGACTGCCCTGCTTCGCCCTGGATCGACGGCAGCGGCAGCTGCTGTTACCCGCGTTCGGCGACCTCACCGGCGGCCACCCCTGCCCCCCCGCCCTGGAGCGCTGGGGCATTGCCGATGGCCAGGTGTTGCCGCTGCCCTAAGGGGCTGGGCTGCAGCGGATGGCCCGTAGATTTGAGCCGTCTGGCTGCCGATCCTGGAGACCGCCCCGCCGCCATCGCCAGCCGGTCTGGCCGGTTCGCCGCGTCGCCAGCGCCCGCTGTGGAAGCGCAAGCGCTGGCTCACCATCGGCGTGCCCCTGGGCGCCCTGGCCTTCCTGGTGGCGATCGCACCTCCCCTGCCGGAGCAGCGCGGCCGCAACGACAGCGCACTCGCCCCCGATGGGTTGGCCTTCCGCTACCGACCGGATGCGGAGGTGTACGCCCTCGATCTCGACCCCCGCAAGGTGCGCATCGATCTGCTGGAGGGTTGGGACCGCGAACAGGAGGCCTATCGCGACACCGCCGCCCTGGCCTATGTGTCGGGCCCGATGTACGAGCGCCATGTCAATGCCAATGGCCGCGAGATCACCATCCCGCTCGGGGATCTGAAGCTGGGATCCCGCATCTGGCGTGGCCGCAACCGCACCGCTGCCCGCCAACGCGCCTTCATCGGCATCCGCCATGACGGCCGGGTGGACTTCGGCTACGGCGAACTCACCCCCCAGCGCGCCGCCCTCTACGACACCTTCATCGGTGGGCTGCACAGCGTCTACAACGACTTGGAATCGCCGCCCGCGCAATACCGCGGCGCCTACAGCATCTCGATGGGGCAGCAGATCCGCTACTACCTGCCCCGCATTCGCATGGTGATGGGGCTCCGCGGTGACGGCCGCTTGGAGGTGCTGATGAGCCGCGACGGGCTCACCCTCGAGCAGACCAAGGCCCTGGCCCGCCAACGGGGCCTGCGCACCGCCTACCTGCCGGACCACGCCTCCAAGAGCCGCTTCATCATTCCCGGCGTGAAAGGCTTCAACCAGGACGACGCCAACTGGATCAGCGGTGGCGCCACCTCCTTCGTGCATGTGCCCTACATGCTGCGGCTGAGTGAGCGGGCGCAGCCGTTGCAGGGCGATCTGCTCAGCAGCCTGGCGCCCCGCACTGGAGCCCGGCGCTGCGGCAACCCGCTCGACTGCGGCAAGACCCTGGGCGGCCAGATCGTGGATCGCGCCCTGGCGGGCTTCAACCGGCTGATGGAACAGGGGGTGGAGCCCCTGGCCCGGCTGATCTGGGCGCCGCGCGGCCACGGGGATCCCAACCGCAGCCGCCAACGCTCACCGCTGCGGGAACCGCCGATCACCGCCGATCCGATGGCCCTGCGGGAGTTGCAGGAACAGGAGCTGAACACGCCCACCGACCCCCTGTCAGCCCCCCTGGCGCCGGACCTGCCCCCGCCGCTGCTGCTGCAGGACGGCCAGCAACTGCCCACCGACCCGGACGCCACCCTGGCGGAGCCGGCACCCCTGCCGGCCATCCCCGGCTTCGAGGCCAGTGGCCCTGGCGAGCCAACCTCCCCTGGCCGCACCCCCGTGGGGGGGCCGCCACCACCGCCGCTGCTGCCGCCCCCCGGGCAGCCCTGATCAGAGGGCCGTGCGGATCAACCCGCCGCCGCCAGGGCACGCACCACATCCCCGCGGGTGAGCACCCCCACAGGTCGGCGTTCGGCGTCGAGCACGAACAGCCGTTGGGTGCTGCGGTCGTGGAGCTGGCGCGCGGCCGCCGGCAGCGGCGTGTCGGCGCTGCAACTGTGGGGATGGTGGCTCATCACCTCGCCAACGCTGCTGCCCAGCACCTGATGCACCTGCTTATCCCACTGCAGCGGGTTGCGCAGGTAGATCACCGAATCCAGCAGCAGCACGTAGGGCCCCGCATCAAACCCACCCTCACGCACCATCAGGTCCTGCTCGGTGAGTTCCCCCACCAGGGCGCCGGCCTGATCCAGCACCGCCAGGGCACCGATGTGGTGCTCACTGAGCTGTTGCACCGCCTCCTGCAGCGGGGTGCTGGCCAGCACGCTGCGCACGGGCGCGGTCATCACATCGGAAACGCGGCGATCGACGACCATGGCAGGCTCGTGGCTGGCGCCATTGTGACCCGCCATGTCTGCCCGCTGGAACCGTCGCCTGGCCGATGGCCTCACCGTGGGCCGCGCGGTGATTGGCCTGCCGCTGATCCTGGCCCTGATCGCCAACCAGACGCTGCTGGCCTGGTGCCTCCTGCTGATCGGTGGCCTCAGCGATGCCGCCGATGGCTGGCTGGCCCGCCGCGCCGGGGGTGGCTCCGTGTGGGGAGCGCGGCTCGATCCCCTCACCGACAAGATCCTGATCAGTGCCCCGCTGCTGTGGCTGGGGGCCACGGGCAGCCTTCCGCTCTGGGCCATTTGGCTGCTGCTGGCCCGTGAGCTGTTGATCTCCGGCTGGCGGGCTGGCCAGGGCAGCGGCGGCCCGGCCTCCTGGGGTGGCAAAGCCAAGACGATCCTGCAGTTCGTGGCGCTGCTGCTGCTGCTCTGGCCCTTTCCCCTGGGGGCCGGGCCCCTGCAGGGGTTGGGTTGGCTGCTGTTCTGGCCTTCGCTGCTGCTGGCCCTCAGCTCCGCCTGGGGCTACCTGCGCCAAGCCTGAAGCCGGCCGCCCCCTCAGAGCAGGGCCGCATCGCCGCTGAAGTCGGGGGTCGTGGGCATGCGTAGGGCGTAGTCGTTGGTGTAGCTGTCCTCCAGAGCCGCCTCGACGCTGTAGTGGGGGGTCCAGGCCAGCTCCCGCTGCACCCGCTGCACATCGGTGAGGAAGTGGGCGAGGCGCAGCGGGAAGGCCTTGCGTGCCTTCTTGTCGAGCCCGGCCGGGTCAAAGCTGCGGATCTCCACGGAGGCCGGGTCCTTGCCGCAGGCCCGGGCCGCCGCCGCCACCAACCCCCGGAAGGTGATGCCCTGCACGCTGCTGCAGTTGTAGATCCGATTGGCGGCCGCATCGACGCCAATGCTCAGGGCCATGGCGGTGGCCAGATCGTTCACGTGGCCCAGCTGGGTGATGGTGCTGCCGTCACCGGGCAGCGGCACCGGCTGGCCGTGCACGATTCGATCAAAGAACCAGCTCTCCACCGGGTTGTAGTTGCCGGCGCCCACGATGTACGTGGGCCGAAAGCTGGTGAAGGGAATCTTCTGCGCCTGGAGCCAGGCCTCGGTGTCGAGCTTGCCGGCATGGCGGCTCTCCGGATCGGTGGGGGAGGTTTCGCTCAGGGGCCAGAGCTCGCTGTCGGCATAGACCCCAGCGGAGCTCACGTACACAAACCGGTGGCTGGGGGCACCGGTGAGCTCCAGCACCGCACGGCTGTCGGCGAGGGTGCGGCCGGAGCTGTCCACAATCACGTCGAAGCTGCGGCCCTGCAGGGCCGCCAGCCCCTCAGGGGTGGAACGGTCGCCGCCCAGGTGCTCCACCCCGGCGGGCACGGGATTCTTGCCGCGGGTGAACAGGGTGAGGGCATGGCCCTCCGACAGCAGCTGCGCCACCAGCGGCTTGCCCACGAAGCGGGTTCCCCCCATCACCAGGATCTTCACGCCGGCGCCATGCGAACAGGCGGCCATTCAAACCGCGCCGGGGCTCGGCCTGGTGCTGCCGCCGAGGCGACACTGGTGGCAGCCACACACGTTGCATGGGTCGCTTCGCAGAACTGGTGCGGTCGCTGAACAACCTCAAGCTGCTGGCGGCCATCGGCCGCAGCGGCGGCGACCTGCGCACCGTGGCCGATCTGGTGGACAGCTTCCTGGACACCCCCCAGATGGCGGATTGCGTGCGGCGCTTCCGGGCCCTGCCGGGCGGCGCCGAGCTGATGGATCAGCGCTACCCACCCCTGCAACCGGACATCGCAACGCTGAGCCAATTGCCCCAGGGCAGCCTGGGGCAGCGCTATGCGCAGCTGATCACCAGCCTGGGCTACGACCCGGAGTTCTTCCGGCCCCGGCCGATCGACACCGAGGCCCAGTGGCTCACCCAGCGCATCGCCACCACCCATGACATCCATCACGTGGTGAGTGGGTTTGGCACAACCCCCCAGGGGGAAAGCGGCGTGTTGGCGATCACCGCGGCCCAGATCGGCTTCCCGGCCTACGTGCTGCTCACCAGTGCCAGCCAGCTGGCCAGTTTTCGCTTCCAGGTGGAGCGGTTCGAGGGCATCAGCCGCGCCGTCGCCCACGGCCAGGGGATCGCCCGCCAAGCCCAATGCCTGGCGCTGGCTCGTTGGGAAGAGGGTTGGGAGCGGCCCGTGGAGCACTGGCGCCAGGAGTTGGGCATCAGCGATCCCGCCGAGCACGAGCCCTACGGACTGGCGGCGCAACTGCCATGAACCCGAAGCTGCCGCTGCGTTGGACGGCTCAGGCCAGCAACCGGGAGCGCAGCGGCGGGTACCGGCACTTCCAACTGCTGGGGGAACAGGGCAAAGGGGCCGAACGGGCCGCACGCCTGGAGGCGGTGCTGGACCGCACGGTGCGGCTGCTGGTGCCCCTGCGGGAGCTGCGTGACCGCAGCCTCTGGCAGCCTGGCTGGCAGTCGTTGAGCCCCACGGCCGCCATGCAGATCATTCCCGCCATCGACCTGCTGGATGGCCACTGCGTGCGGCTCCACCAGGGCGATTACGACCAGGTGACCCGGTTCAGCGACGATCCGGTGGCCCAGGCCCTGGCCTGGCAACAGCAGGGGGCCCAACGGTTGCACCTGGTGGACCTCGACGGCGCGCGCTCCGGCCAACCGGTCAACGACCGGGCCGTCAAGGCGATCACCGCCGCCCTGTCGATCCCCGTGCAGCTGGGGGGTGGGGTGCGCAGCGCCGAGCGGGCCGAGGAACTGCTGGCCTGTGGTTTGGATCGGGTGATCCTGGGCACCGTGGCGATCGAGCAGCCCCAGCTGGTGCGCGAGCTGGCGGGTCGTCATCCCGGCCAGGTGGTGGTGGGCATTGACGCCAAGGACGGCCTGGTGGCAACCCGCGGCTGGCTGGAGACCAGCGCGGTGCGGGCAACGGACCTGGCCCAACAGTTCGAGGGCAGCGGCGTGGCGGCGATCGTGAGCACCGACATCGCCACCGATGGCACCTTGGCGGGCCCCAACCTCGCGGCCCTGCGGGCCATGGCCGAGGCCAGCAGCATCCCCGTGATCGCCTCCGGCGGCGTGGGCACCCTCGAGGACATCCTCGCGTTGTTGAGCATCGCGCCCCTGGGGGTGGAGGGCGTGATCGTGGGTCGGGCCCTCTACGACGGCACCGTCGACCTGGCGGAGGCGATCGCGGCCGTGGGACCTGAGCGGTTGCAAGACGCACTCACTTCGCCTAAGGGCCCTATAACGGTGTAAGAAACCTCGCCAGCCGTGGCGATCAGCAAAGCCAGCACCACCGCTTCCCCAAAGGCCTCGGCCCCAGGCCCGGGATCGGGGGTGGAGAGCGCCTACGGCCGCTGCCGGGACCTGGGCATGCGCCTGTCGCGGCAGCGCCGCATGGTGCTGGACCTGCTCTGGCAGGAGCGCGATCACCTCAGCGCCCGCGACATTTTTGAGCGGCTCAATGCCCGCGGCCGCAACATCGGCCACACCTCGGTGTACCAAAACCTGGAAGCGCTGCAGAGCGCCGGGGTGATCGAGTGCCTCGACCGGGCCAGTGGTCGGCTCTACGGCTACCGGAGCGATCCCCACAGCCATCTCACCTGCCTGCGCACCGGCGCCATTCAGGATCTCGATGTCGAACTGCCGCCGGAGTTGCTGCAGCAGATCGAGCAGCACACCGGCTTTGCGATTGAGTCGTACACCCTGCATCTCTGCGGCCGGCCCCGCTGAGGGCGCTGGGGTGGAGAACCGGGTCGAACCCCGTTACCTTGAGGCCAACGTGGCTTCAGCGTCGGGAGAGTGGCCCAGCACCAGCCGAAACCAACGCTGCTGATCCTGGCGGAACCGCTGCTGCGGGAGGGATTGCAGCGCCGTCTGGAGGAGGCCTACAGCCTCGTGGAGGCAACATCCGATCCCGCCGCCCCCCACCAACCCAGCGGCGTGCAGTTGGTGCTGTGGAGCGTGGGCAGCACCATGCCGGCCGACAGCCTCGAGCATGAACTGCTGCAGTTGCGGGAGCGCTGGCAACCGGCCCCCCTGTTGCTGCTGCTTCCCGGTGAAGCCCCCTACCCCAGCGACTGGCTGCTGCAGTTGCCGGTGGAAGGCCTGCTGCAACAGGCCCAGCCCGACGAGATCCCCGGCGCGGTAGCCACCCTGCTCAGTGGCGGGCGCGTGGTGGAACTGCGGCCGCTGATGGCCCGCAGCGCCCCCGCCACGGAGCCATCCCAGGGGCTGGGGGTTTGGTTGCTGCGCAGTGGCCTCGAGCAGATCGAACGGGAACAGCAACGCTGCCTGCGCTGGCTGCAACGCAGCCAAGGGATGTTCAGCCAGGTGCTGTTGCGCGGGCGCATCCGCGAATTGGCGATGGCGCGCCGACTGCTGCTCTGGCTCTGGGGCCCCATCAGCCTGGCCTTTGCCGATCAAGCGGCGCCCACAGCGCAACCGGGCAGCGGCACCGCCATCACCGTGCGGGAACGCACCGCTGCCGGCGTGTGGCAGGCGATCCAAACCAGGCTGGTGAGCGCCGTGGAGGGCGGGCTGGAGAACCACAGCGGCCAGCTGATGGCGCTGGAGGGGCTGAACAGCCACCACCGCCGTGATCTGTTGCTGGCCCTGATCAGCCAGCTGGATCTGGTGCTGCTGCGGCTGCGCCAGGATCACGTGCGGGGCGAAGCCCTCGAGCAACGCTGGCAGGAGCTGCAACCGGAACTGCGGCGGCTCTCCCTGCGGGCCATGGCCGGTGACTATGTGCAACTCCCCCAGCAGGGGGGCCTGCTGAAGGTGGCCGACAGCCTCAGCTCCGCCGCCCAGCTCGATGGGGTCGACCCGGAACTGCCGGCGGCCCTGCCGATGCTCGGGGCCCTGGTGCAGGCCCAGCCGTTGTTGGTGGAGGGGCGCTTGCTGGCCCCCGATGAACCGAGGGCCCTGCTGCAACTCGAAGCGCTGATCAGCAACTGGTTGATCCGCAACGCCGAACTGATCAGCGCCGAGGTGCTGGCCTGTTGCAGCGCCTGGCCCGAACTGCGCCGCTATCTGCTGCGGGCCGACCTACTACCCACCCGCAACCTGGAACGGCTGCGCAACCAGCTCAACGCCCAGCAGCGCTGGAGCCTGTGGTTTGAACGACCGGTGCAGCTGTATCAGAGCCAGCGCCAGCTGTACCGCCTGGAGGAAGGAGCCATTGCGCCGGTGATGCTCACCGAGCCCCGCGATGCCGAGCTGCGCCAGCTGAGCTGGGGCCAGCAACTGGTGACCCTCTCCCTGGAGGCCCGCGATGCCCTGGCTCCGCAGCTGCAATCGGCCCTGCGCCAGCTGGGGGATCTGGTGGTGGTGGTGCTCACCCAGGTGATCGGCCGCGCCATCGGCCTGGTGGGCCGTGGGGTGCTGCAGGGGCTGGGCCGCAGCGTCGGCCGGGGCTGAGCGCTCACCGCCGAGGGTCACAATGACCACAACCCTCTCCCCCGTGTGATGCCTGGACGTCTGGCCCGCCTGCTGCTCAGCCTGCTGCTGGCGCTGACGCTCCTGCCCGCCGCCGCCTTCGCCGCCCGCGACACCAACAGCTACGACGGCAACATCTACGCCCTCTACGCCGGCAACGGCTCCCTGGTGCCCCCCCGCAGCACCCTGGCCCAGGCCCTGGAGGAACACCGCCCGGTGGTGCTCGGTTTCTTCCTCGACGACAGCGCCGCCAGCAAGCAGTACGCCGTGGTGTTCAACGAACTGCAGCGCCTCTGGGGCCGCACGGCGGAACTGATCCTGCTGCCCACCGACCCGCTGCAGAACCGCCAGGGCCAGGGGGCCGGCGACCCCGCCAGCTACTGGCATGGCCAGATCCCCCAGGTGGTGGTGTTCAACACCGCCGGCAAGCCGGTGCTGGATGAAACCGGCCCCGTGAGCATCGATGCCATCAACGCCGCGCTCACCGACGTGACCGGCCTCAAGCCCCAGGGGAATGTGACGCTCAGCCTCAACCGTGAGGTGAATGAGCTCAACAGCGAAATCGTGCCCTCCCGCTGAGCCGCGAGCGATGCAAAGCCGCCAGGAAACCGACAGCATGGGCGCCATCGCGGTGCCCGCTGAGCACTACTGGGGCGCCCAGACCCAGCGCTCGATCACCAACTTCCCCTTTGGCCAGCGCATGCCGCTGGCCATCGTGCGCGCCTTCGGCCAGTTGAAGGCCGCCTGTGCGGAAGTGAATCGGGATCTGGGCAAGCTCGATGCCCACCTCTGTGCGGCGATCGTGGCGGCGGCGGAGCAGGTGGCCGCTGGGGAGCTGGATGGGGAATTCCCGCTGAAGGTGTGGCAGACGGGCTCCGGCACCCAGACCAACATGAACGCCAACGAGGTGATCGCCAACCGGGCGATCGAGGCGCTCGGGGGTGTGCTGGGCAGCAAGAGCCCGGTGCACCCCAACGACCATGTGAACCTCAGCCAATCGAGCAACGACACCTTCCCGGCGGCGATGCACATCGCCGTGGTGCTGGAGCTGGAACAGCGGCTGCTGCCGGCGGTGGAGCAGCTGGCGGCGGCACTGCAAGCCAAGGCCACCGCCTACGCCAGCCTGGTGAAGATCGGCCGCACCCACCTGCAGGATGCGGTGCCGTTGAGCCTGGGGCAGGAGTTCGGCGGCTACGTGGCCCAGCTGCAACTGGCCGCCGCTGCCATCCGCCAGAGCCTGCCGGCGGTGCGGGAGCTGGCCATCGGCGGCACCGCCGTGGGCACCGGCCTCAATGCCCCCAAGGGCTATGGCGACGCGGTGGCAGCACGGCTCACTGAGCGACTCGGCACCGCCTTCGTGAGCGCCCCCAACAAATTCCAAGCCCTGGCCGGCCATGAGGGGCTGGCCGCAACCCACCGTGCCCTCACCGTGCTGGCGGGCAGCCTGATGAAGATCGCCAACGACATCCGCTGGCTGGGCAGCGGCCCGCGCTGCGGTCTGGGGGAGCTGGTGCTGCCCGAGAACGAGCCCGGCTCCTCGATCATGCCGGGCAAGGTGAACCCCACCCAGTGCGAAAGCCTCACGATGGTGGCCGCCCAGGTGATGGGGAATAACACCGCCGTTCAGATCGGCGCCAGCCAGGGCAACTTCGAGCTCAATGTGTTCAAGCCCCTGATCGCCCACAACGTGCTCGAGAGCATCGAGCTGTTGGCGGGGGCCTGCGCCAGCTTCCGCGAACACTGCATCGAGGGGCTGCAGGCCAACACCCACCGCATCGAGCGGCTGCGGAAGCAGAGCCTGATGCTGGTGACGGCCCTCACCCCCGCCATCGGCTACGACCGCGCCAGCGCCATCGCCAAACACGCCCACCGCCATGGCCTCAGCCTGCGGGAGGCCGCCCTGGTGCTCGGGGAGATCAGCGGCGAGGAGTTCGACCAGTGGGTGCGGCCCGACCAGATGGTGTGAGCCCTACAGCAGGTTGGCGGCCAGTTCCGCCAGCTCGCTGCGCTCGCCGCGGATCAGGGTCACATGGCCCGCCAGGGTCTGCCCCTTGAAGCGCTCCACCAGCCAGGTGAGGCCATTGCTCTCGGCATCCACGTAGGGGTTGTCGATCTGATACGGGTCACCGGTGAACACGATCTTGGTGCCCTCCCCCACGCGGGTCACGATCGTCTTCACCTCATGGGGTGTGAGGTTCTGGGCCTCATCCACCACCATGAACTGACGGGGAATCGAGCGGCCGCGGATGTAGCTGATCGCCTCCACCTCCAGCAGGCCCATGCCCTTGAGGTCGGTCCAGTTGCTGCGCTGGGGGCGGTTGGCACCCCCACGGCTGCCGCCGCCGCGGGGGGCTTCGTCGTCGGCGCTGCCACCGAGCAGAAAATCAAGGTTGTCGATGATCGGCTGCATCCAGGGGCCCATCTTTTCCTCGAGGCTGCCGGGCAAGAAACCGATCTCCTTGCCCAGGGAGATCACCGGCCGCGTCACCAACAGACGCTCGTAGAGGTGCTCATCCGCCACCTGATGCAGACCCGCCGCCAGGGCCAGCAGGGTCTTGCCGGTGCCCGCCTTGCCCACCAGCGTGAGCAGCTGCACCGCCGGATCCAACAGCAGATCCAGGGCGAAGGTCTGCTCCCGGTTGCGGGCCCCCACCTTGCCCAGACGCACCTTGCCGGCACGCTGCAGCGGCAGCAGGCTCTGGCGGCGGGCGTCATAACGGGCCAGCAGCGTGTGGTTCGGCTGCGCCTGATCCACCAGGGTCACGCCTTCATTGGCCTGCAGCGTCACCCCCTGGGCGGAAGGAAGCGCGCTCAGCGGCAGCCCCCCATCCCCCTTGAGGGTGTCCATCGCCGCGGCGCTGGCGGTCAGCTCACACACCCCGGGGTAGAGGTCGGCAATGTCGACCTTGTCGGTGGTGTAGTCCTGGGCGGTGAGGCCCACCGCATCGGCCTTGATGCGCAGGTTCGTGTCCTTGGTGACCAGCACCACCGGCGGTTGGTCGGCAATCAAGCCGGAGCGGAGTTGCTCCAGGGCCACCGCCAGGATGTTGTTGTCGCCGTTCCCCCCCTTCAGCTCCGGCGGCAGTTGGGCCAGGGTCTCGCTGCGGCAGAACACCACCTGCAGGGTGCCGCCATTGCCATCGATCGAGACGCCATCGGCCAGGTTGCCCTTCTCCCGCAGACCATCCAGCAGGCGAGAGATCTGACGGGCATTGCGCCCCTTTTCGGAGGGATCGCGCTTGAAGCGATCGATCTCCTCCACCACCTCAATCGGGATCACCACCGCGTTGTCTTCAAAGCGGGTGAGGGCCTGGGGGTCATGCAGCAGCACATTCGTATCGAGAACGAAGGTCTTGCGCATCGGGGGCCTCCCGTTGGGTTGCCGAAACGCTAGGAGGCTTCTTTGGCTGCAAGACCTACGCTCCCGCAGAACTCAACGCTCCGGCCTTGCATCCCCTGATCGCTGTTCTGCTGATCACCGCCCTGGTGTTCGCCCTGGCGTTGCTGTGGCTGGAAGCCCGCCACCGCCTGCGGCCCGCCTCGCCCCTGCAGCTCAGCAGTGCCGCCTGGAAGGTGAAGCAGAAGTCCGATCGCCTGGTGGTGGCCAAGGGCACGATTCGCATCCACAACCCCCATCCGCGCATGGAGGTGTTCGTGCCGGAGCTTCACCTGGAGCCCAAGCTGCTGGGCCGCGGCGACCTCAGCGCCCTCACGGTGACCACCAGCGTCACCCCCCAGCACCCGGATGAGCAGGCCCGCCCCGACGGCTACTGGTTCGCCTACATCGTCAAAGGGCGCAAGACCACGCAGGCCGAACTCAGCGTGCGCATCAGCGCCCCCGATGGCACCGACCTGCGGGCCCTGCTGGACACCCTCTGGCTTGAAATTTGCTGGGTGCATTACGGCCCCTTCGGCCGCCTGCACCGGCGCGATGGCGTGCTGGTGCCCCTGCGCCGGCCGGCACCGGCCCAGCCCCAGAGCGCCAACTGGCGCCAGGGGGATCGCTGCGCGGTGCTGCCAATCCGAACACACCTGCTGGGCAGCCTCGACGACCCCGCCGAGGTGCTGCGCCATTACGCCGGAGCCGTGATCCAACCCGGAGACGTGCTCACCATCGGGGAAACGCCCCTGGCCGTGATGC
>BJHC01000023.1 GCA_014191535.1 Cyanobium sp.
GGTGCCCGTGAGCACGAAGGTTTGCCCGTTGAGGGGGCCGCTGCCCGCCTCGGCCCGCTGCACCTGGGCCGCCAGCTCATCGGGGCTCAGGGCCAGGGAGAAGCCGAGCTGCTCCAGCTGCGTGAGCAGCCGCTGGTTGGCTGGGGTGCCCAACCACTGCTGCAGGCTCTGGGCAATCTCGGCGCCGATGCCGAACACCGCCGTGAGCAGTTCGGGCGACTCGGCGGCGGCCGTGGCCAGGTCCGCCGCGCTGGGGAAGGCGCCCGCCAGGGCCTTGGCGTTCACCTCCCCCACATGGTGGATGCCCAGGCCATAGAGCTGCCGGTGCCAGGGTTGGGCCTTGGAGGCCTGCAGGGCGGCCACCAGGTTGTCGGCGCTCTTGCTGCCCATGCGCTCGAGGCTGGCCAGCACCGCCCCATCCAGGCGGTAGAGGTCGGCGATCGAGCCCACCAGGCCCCGGTCCACCAGCTGTTCGATCAACTTGCTGCCCAGGCCGTCCACATCCAGGGCCCCCTTGCTCACCCAGTGGCGCAGGGCGCCCCGCAGGATGGCCGGGCAGCTGCTGTTCACGCAGCGGGTGGCGGCTTCCCCGGCTTCGCGCACCAGCTCCGAGCCACATTCCGGGCAGCGGTGCGGCAGCTCCAGCCGTTGGGCCCCCGCCGGCCGCAGTTCCGCCAGCACCCGCACCACCTCGGGGATGATCTCGCCCGCCTTGCGCACCACGATCGTGTCGCCGGCGTGCAGATCCAGCTCCGCCAGCCGGTCGGCGTTGTGCAGGGTGGCGCGGCTGACGCTGGTGCCCGCCAGGGCCACCGGCTCGAATTCGGCCACCGGGGTCACCACCCCCGTGCGCCCCACCTGGCAGCTCAGCCGCAGCAGGCGGCTGGGGGCTTCCTCGGCGGGGTACTTGAGGGCAATGGCCCAGCGGGGGGCCTTCTGGGTGAAGCCGGCGGCATCCTGCAGGGCCAGATCGTTCAGCTTCACCACCACGCCGTCGGTGGCGTAGGGCAGCTGGCGACGCCCCCCATCCCAGCGTTGGAAGAACCGCTCCACCGCCCCCAGATCCGGCAGCAGCTCGGCGTTGGGATTCACCTTGAAACCGGCCTGGCGCAGCCATTGCAGTGCCTCCCACTGGCTCGGCGGTGCGCTGCCCTCCGGCAGATGCAGGGTGTAGGCGAAGAAATCCAGCCGACGGGCCGCCACCACCTTGGGGTCCAGCTGCCGCAGGGTGCCGGCACAGGCGTTGCGGGGGTTGGCGAACAGGGGTTCGCCGCGCTCGGCGCGCTCGCCGTTGATCGCCGCAAAGGTGCTGTCGGGGATGAACGCCTCACCGCGCACCTCCACCCAGGCCGGCGCTGGATCGCAGAGCAGCCGCAACGGCACGGCGCTGATGGTGCGCACGTTGGCGGTGATCTCCTCCCCCTGTTCGCCATCGCCGCGGGTGGCCGCCCGCACCAGCACCCCGTGCTCGTAGCTCAGGGCCAGGGCATTGCCGTCGATCTTCAGCTCCCCCACCATCGGCAGGGCCGTGCCCGGGTCCCGGTCGAGCACCTTGAGCAGGCGGCTGTACCAGGCTTCGAGGTCGTCGGTGCTGAAGGCGTTGTCGAGGCTGAGCAGGCCAATGCGGTGGCGCACGCTCTGGAACCCCTCCGCCGGAGTGCCGCCCACCCGTTGGGTGGGGCTGTCGGCGCTCCGCAGTTGCGGATGGGTCTGCTCCAGCTCCAGCAGTTCGCGGTAGAGCTGGTCGTAGACGGGATCCTCCATCAGCGGAGCATCCAGCACGTAATAGGCGTGGGCGGCCTGGTTGAGCAGCCGCCGCAATTCTGTGGCGCGCTGGCTGGCTGGGGTCCCGGGGTCGGGGCTGCTCACGGGGGTGGTCCGGGCTACGGCCTCAGGCCGCCACCATGCGCTGGATCCGGTCCACTTTCCAGTCGTCCTCCACCTTCACGAAGGTGAAATCAAGGGGCAGTTCCTCGTTGCCCTCCGACTTCAACTTCACCGTCAGGATGATCTGCTCCTCCTGGATGCGCGGCCGTCCCGACTTGAGGTTGCGGTACTTGTTGAGCTCCAGCCCCGCCAGGAAGCGGATGAACTGCTGGCGATTCACGTGCGAGCGGTAGTTCTTGGTGGTGAGCAGGTAGGCGGCATCGATGCGGCCCGAGGCCACCTGGGTGAAGAACTGCTTGATCACCGGGTTGATGCCCCGGGCGTTCAGCACCAGCTTCACGGCGCTGATCGTCCAGTACAGGAGCAGGGCACCGGCACCGGCCATCAGTGCCTTGGTGCCAAGGGTCTGCACCAGTTGCCAGTCCATGGACGCACGCGTGTGTTGCCGGTGATTCTGCAGGAGCAGCCGGCAGACTGTGCCCACCGAACCGCTCCGCCGGCGTGCCCCTCGCTCCGCTGCTGCCGCTGTTCCATCGGTTCAACCGCGAGCATTTCGAGGGGTCCCTCAGCCGCGCCGATGGCACCAGCCTGGTGCGTGTGCGCTGGAGTGACGGTCGGATGCGCCGCAGTGCTGGCCTCTACCGCTATGGCCACGACCGCTCCGGCACCGCCATCAGCGAAATCGTGCTGTCACGCCCCCTGCTGGAGCCCTTGCCCCTGGAGGCCACCGCCAGCACCCTCTGCCACGAAATGATCCACGCCTGGGTGCATCGCGTGCTGGGGGCGGAGGAGGTGCACGGCCCCCACTTCCGGGCCCGCATGGCCCGCATCAACGGCGCCCAGAGCGACTTTGTGCTCAGCGTGCGCCACCGCTTTCCCGTGCCGGCCCAGCCCCCCCGCTGGCTGGCCCGTTGCCCCAGTTGCGGCCTGGTGTCGCCCTACCGGCGCCGTCGCGATGGGGTGGCCTGCCGGCTCTGCTGCGACCGCTTCCACGGGGGCCAGTGGCATGCCCGCTACCAACTGGTGTTTGAGCCCGCTGCCGTCGCTTAACTTGCGTCGATCCCCGCCCCGCCGGCCTTGAGTACCGCCCTGTGGGCACTGCAGTGGAGCGGGGTCACCATTGCCCTGCTGGGGCTGGGCCGCGAGCGCTGGCTGCGGCTGCGCCGGCTGGGCCGCTGAAGCCTCCTTTGCCCGCCGAGCATCCGTAGCCTGAGCTGATGCCCGATTCCGAAGACCGCTGGGATAGCCGTCGGCCGCGTCGCGGCGACTCCAGGCCCGAGCCGCGGCTGGAGCAGCGGCTTGACCAGTGGATGAGTGCCGGCCGTCAGCTGGTGGATGGGGTGGCCGGCACCCGCCCGGGCTCCCGGGGCGATGGCCGGTCGGGTGGGGCCCTGCGGCTCAACCAGGTGGGCCGTTGGGTGGAAACCAAACTCGATTGGCTGTTGGAGGACGACGAGGCCTGGCGGGAGTCGTGGGAAGAGCCTGACCGTGCGCGGCGTCAGCCGGAAGCGAGCCGGTTCCCGGACAGCCGATTCACAGAGAGCCGCCTCACGGACAGCCGACCCGTGCAACCCTCGCGGTCGCGGCGTCAGCCCCTGCAGGCGATTTCGCGCCGTACCGCGCCCGTTCAGGCCTCTTCGCAGACCTCTGCGCAGTCTCTAGCTCAGCCTGTCCAGCAGCCCGATCCGTCGCAGCTGCAGGACTGGCCCGAGGACGACAGCTTCACCGTCAACCGCTGGAGTCGCACCGATCAGCCGGCGCGGCAACCCTCACCGCCGGATCAGGCGGCGTCTCGACCGGTGGGCCGCGCGGTGCCCCGCTCCTCCAGGCGTCGCTTCGATTGAGTGGCATGCCCCGGCCGGACCGGGGATGTGACCTGGTAACTGCAGCCCCGCTGACGCAGTTCCGCGTTCACCGGGTCCACCAAATCGCCGGGGAGGTCCTCCGCCATCTGATCGGCACTGGTGCTGATTGAGGGGGAGCCCTCATCGAGGGCGCTGAGCAGTTCAGCCCACTGGGACACCAGCCGGCTGTGCCGTCCGGGAGGCCCCCCGCGGGAGGGATGGTTGGCCATGGTCGCAACGGGTTGAGTACCACCATGCTGGCCCAAGCACGAAGTTCTTCAAGCTGTCAAGCCAAGGCTGTAGCCACTCGTCACCTCTGTTGCAAATTGTCATGACGGAGTGTGTGCAGCCGGGCCCAGCCAGCGCTCCAGCGCCGGCGCGAACACCTCGCGGATCACCGTGAGTTCGCGGCCGCCGCGGAAGAACCGGTAGTGACGGCTCCAGTAGGGCCCCGGTTGCCCGAAGCCCTGCTCCAGCAGAGGCGCCTCCACCAGCGCCAGCCCATCCACCTCCCGGTAGAGCTCCGCCCGTTTGGCGGTGAGGCTGCGCCAGATCGGCAGATTGCGTTCCTGCAGATGGCGGTCCGCCTCCTCCTGGTTCCACCAGCTCTCGGCCCAGGCCAGGGTGTCCTGGCCGCAGCGCAGCCACACCTGGCGGCGCAGCAGCGGCGGCTCCAGCTCGGCGATTTCCGCCGGTGCTTCCGCCCCCGGGTGCGGATCCGGGGCCATGGCGATCACCTCCACCTCCACCTCCAGGCCCGTCAACGACTGCAGGTGCCGGGTGGGGCTGCCATCCCCCAGCAGCAGCAGGCGCCAGGAGCCACTCAGCCGCGGACTCACGGCCGACACCACCTCCTCGGCGGAGGCCTGCCAGAGCGGCTGAGGCGACGGCCACAGCGCGGCGGGCTCAGGGGTTGGCGTCAAGACGCGGTTCAGAAACCAGAACTGATGCTGACGCGTCGGGTCACGCCACCGCGTTCGATCACGGCCCCATCACCACTGGTGGCCACCAGCCGCCAGCCGCTGTTGCCGATGCTGTCGCCCACCAGGGCATTGCTGGAGCTGCCCCCCACCTGGAAGATGGCCGAGCCGGAACGGCCGGGGATCTGCACCACCCCCAACAGTTCCGGCATGGTTCCGGCGCCGGCGCCACCCCCCACCGCGCCGCTGCTCAAGGGTGGTGCGGGAGCCCGCAGGGTGCCGCTGAGGGGAACCTGCAGGGGCGCCAAGGCCCCGGGTCGTGCCTCCAGCTGCTGCAGTTCTTCGATCCAGGGCTCGGTGGGGGGCGGCGGCGGCAGGCCATCGCTGCCGGTGCCCGCGGTCGGGTTGGTGGCGTCGGTGGTGGGCACCGCCAGGCCGCGGATGCCCTCCAAGAGCCGCAGGTTGCGCTCCTGGCGCAGGTCCTGGTGGGCTTCGCTCCAGCCCCGCCACAGCCCCAGGCAGGTGATCAATCCCAGGCCCGCCAGGCCGCAGGCCACGGCGACGGCTGGCGACCAGCCTTGGGGCCAGCGGGGGAGCCGTTGGGCAGCAACGGTGGCCTCCCGCACCGCCACCTCCACCGGTCTGTCGGCGCTGCTGGGGGGCGCGGGCGTGGCAGCTCGCGCCTGGCCAGGGTCGGCGGCAGTGAGGAACACCCGGTCCATCACCTGCTCGGCCTTGAGCTCCCAGTAGGCCCGTGAGGTGGTGCTGGCGGGGGCGGGGCTCACCGTGTTCTCCGTTTGGACGGGGGCGGGTAACGGTGTGGTCGAACCTTATCGGCCGGCAGCGGGCTTGGCGAGCGACTGGCGGCGTTGCTCCAGCTCCAGCCAGAGCAGCAGGGCGGTGACATCCGCCGGGCTCACACCCGGCACCCGCGACGCCATTCCCAGGGTGTGGGGCTGGATCGCGGCGAGCTTTTCGCGGGCTTCGCGGGAGAGGGTGCCGATGGTGGCGTAATCGATGCCGCTGGGGATCGGGCGCTGCTCCTGTTTTTTCACCTGGTCGATCTGCTGCTGTTGGCGCGACAGGTAACCGCTGTATTTGATGTCGATCTCAGCCCCCTCGCGCACGTCCAGGGGCAGGTCCGCCGGCGCCAAGCCGTGGCGCACCAGGTCGGCGCTGTGGAAGCCTGGCCGGCGCAGCAGATCCGCCAAGGTGATGGAGCCCTTGATGGCGGCTCCGGTCTGGGCCTCCACCGCCGCCGCCACCGCATCGCTGGCCTTGAGCCGCACGGTGTCGAGCCGTTGCTTTTCTGCCGCAATCGCCTCCTGTTTGCGCAGGTACAGCTCCCAGCGGCGGTCGTCGATCAGCCCCAGCTCGCGCCCCAGGGGGGTGAGGCGGCGGTCGGCGTTGTCGCCCCGCAGCACCAACCGGTATTCGCTGCGGCTGGTGAGCACCCGGTAGGGCTCCCGCAGATCCTTGGTGATCAGGTCGTCGATCATCGTGCCGATGTAGCTGCCCTCCCGCGGGAAGTGCACCGGCGGCTGGCCCCGCAGCTGGCGCACCGCATTGAGCCCCGCCACCAGGCCTTGGGCGGCGGCCTCTTCGTAGCCCGTGGTGCCATTGAGCTGGCCGGCGGAATAGAGCCCCTGCACCCGTTTGCTTTCCAGGGAGGCTTTGAGCTGGGTGGCGGGCAGGTAGTCGTAATCCACCGCATAGGCGGGCCGCAGCATCACGCACTGCTCGAGCCCCGGCAGGGTGCGCAGCAGCTCCAGCTGCAGCCGTTCCGGCAGGCCCGTGGAGAACCCCTGCACATAGATCTCCGGCGTGTCGCGCCCTTCGGGTTCCAGAAAGATCTGGTGCGACTCCTTGTCGGCGAAGCGCACGATCTTGTCCTCGATCGAGGGGCAGTAGCGCGGCCCCTTGCTGTCGATGAAGCCGCCGTAGATCGGCGTGAGGTGCAGGTTGTCGCGGATCAGTTGGTGGGTGGCCGCCGTGGTGCGGGTGATGTGGCAGCTCATCGGCTCACCGCTCACCCAGCTGCTGGGGTCAAAGGAGAAGTAGCGGTCGTGGGCGTCGCTGGGCTGCTCCTCCAACCGGTCGAGGGCGATGCTGCGGCGATCCACCCGCGCCGGTGTGCCGGTTTTGAGGCGCCCCATCTGGAAGCCGAGGGCCTCCAGGGCTTCGGTGAGCCCCTCGGCCGCCTGCTCGCCGGCGCGGCCGGCCGCCATGGATTGGTTGCCCACCCAGATCTGGCCGCCGAGGAAGGTGCCGGCGGTGAGGATCACGGCCCCGGCGCCGTAGCGGCTGCCGAAGTAGGTCTGCACGCCACGGATCTGGCCGTCCTGCACCTCCAGCCCCGTGACCATCGCCTCCCGCAGGGCGAGGTTGGGGGTGTGCTGCAGCAGCTGCAGCATCTGCCGGGCGTACTGGCGTTTGTCCGTCTGGGCGCGCAGGGCCCACACCGCTGGGCCGCGGCTGGCGTTGAGCACCCGTTTCTGCAGGGCGGTGGCGTCCGCCAGCCGGCCGATCACGCCCCCGAGGGCATCCACCTCATGCACCAGCTGGCTCTTGGCCGGTCCCCCCACCGCCGGGTTGCAGGGCTGCCAGGCGATGCGGTCGAGGTTGAGGGAAAACAGGGCCGTGGAGCAGCCGAGGCGCGCCGCCGTGAGTGCCGCTTCGCAGCCCGCATGGCCGCCGCCCACCACGATCACATCGAAGTGCTCGCTCACGGGGCCCGCGGGGTGAGGGCCGCCGGCGGGGGTGTCGGTGGGCGTGCGCTCGGACATCCGTTGACGCTACGGCCCCGGCCTGATTAGGCGGCCAGGCTGTTAGGCAGCAAGGTTGCGGAACCGGGTGAACTGGGGCTCGAACAGCAGTTTCACGGTGCCCACGGGACCGTTGCGGTGCTTGGTCACGATCACTTCGGTGATGCCCCGATCCGGCGTGTCCGGGTTGTAGTACTCATCCCGGTAGATCATCAGCACCAGGTCGGCGTCCTGCTCGATCGAGCCCGATTCCCGCAGGTCGGAGAGCATCGGCCGTTTGTTGGTGCGGGCCTCCACGCCGCGGCTGAGCTGGGAGAGGGCAATCACCGGCACGTTCAGTTCCCGGGCCATCTGCTTGAGGCCCCGGGTGATGCGGGAGAGCTCCTGCACACGGTTGTCGGAGCCACTCCCCTCCATCAGCTGCAGGTAGTCGATCACCACCAGCCCCAGCTCCTTGCCGCTTTCGGCCATCAGCCGCCGGCAGAGGGAGCGCATTTCCAGCACGCCGGCGTTGGGTTTGTCGTCGATGAAGATCGGCATCTGGCCGAGGGTGCTGATGCCCTGCCCGAGCAGCGGCCACTCATCGGGGTTGAGGCGGCCGGTGCGCAGCCGGCCGCTCTCGATGCCCACCTCCATGGCCAGCAGGCGGTAGGTGAGCTGCTCCTTGCTCATCTCCAGGGAGAACACGCACACCGGCAGGTTGTGGAGCTGGGCCACGTTTTTGGCCAGGTTGAGCGTGATCGCCGTTTTGCCCATGGCGGGCCGGCCCGCCACGATGATCAGGTCGCTGCGCTGCAGCCCCTGGGTCATGGCATCCAGGTCGTAGAAGTTCACCGGGATGCCGGCCACCGCCGTGCCCAGGGAGCGGCTCTCGATCTCGTTGAAGGTGGCGGTGAGGATCTCGGCGGTGGGGGTGAGGCCGGTGCTGGGTTTCTCCTGGCTGATGGCGAAGATCCGCTGCTCCGCCTCATCCAGCACCTGCTCCATGGGCTTGCTCTGATCGAAGCCGAGGCGGATCACCTCGTTGCCGGAGCGGATCAGTTGCCGCCGCAGGTACTTGTCCATCACCAGGCGGGCCACCTGGTCGATGGAGGCGGTGGACAGGGTGCGCTCCACCAGCTCCACCAGCCGGCCGCTACCCCCCACCTTCTCCAGGTTGCTGGTGTCCGCCAACCAGGCGGTCATGGCGGTGAGGTCGGTGGGTTTGCCCTGGCTGTGGAGCATCAGGGCGGTGCGATAGATCTCGCGGTGGGCCGTGAGATAGAAGGCCTCCGGCTGCAGCACGTCGGCCACGCGGCCGATGGCATCCGGGTCCAGCAGGATGCCGCCCAGCACGGCTTCCTCCGCCTCCAGGTTCTGGGGGGGCACCCCATCGGGGGTGGCTTCGAAACCGAGGCCATCGGCGCTGCGGCCGCGTCGCACGGGGTTGCCCGAACCGGGCCCTGACGCGGCGGCGGCATCGTCGTTGCCGTCCTGCTGGGGGGCCAGGTTGCTGAGGGGCACGCTCACCATGGGGGCCGCAGGGGGGAGGCGATCAAAAAGCCGTCAGACCCCTGGGGGGCTGACGGCCGGGGGAGATTCATTGTGCAGCCTGCGGCCGGATGCGCCCAGCTCCGGTGCTCAGTGGCTGACTTGGCTCAGTGGCCGACTGGGCTCAGTGGCTCACCACTTCCAGGTTGATCTCGGCGGTCACCTCGGTGTGGAGCTTCACCTGCACCTTGTAGCTGCCGGTGCGGTGGATCTCAGGCACGGTGATGTCGCGGCGATCCACTTCCTTCTTGGTGGCGGCTTCAATGGCCTCGGCCACATCGGCGTTGGTCACGGTGCCGAACAACACGTCGTCGCCGCCGGTCTGCTTCTTCACGGTGAAGCGCCCGATGGTGTCCAGGGCGGTGCGGAAGGCCACGGCCTCAGCCTTGAGGGCAGCCTGGCGCTCGAGCTCCTTGGCCCGGCGGTGCTCCACCTGACGCAGCACCGCGGGGGTCACGGGCACGGCCTTGCCTTGGGGGAGGAGGAAGTTACGGGCGTAGCCAGGGGCCACCTCCACCAGGTCGCCGTCTTTGCCCAGGCTGAGGACGTCCTCATTGAGGACCACGGAAACGCGCTTGGCCATGGGAAACGACGAACGAACGATCAACGCTGGAGCGATCGATCAGCGTACGCCACGGCTTGAACCCTGTGCTACCAGGGCCTCTGGCAGGCGCACCTGGCTGGCCAGCCCCAGCCGTTGCAGCAGGCGGATGTGCAGCCAGGTGAGGTCGGGCTCCCGCCAGCCCCAGCCATGGCGGGCGGAATGGGGGTAGGCGTGGTGGGTGTTGTGCCAGCCCTCCCCGAAGGTCACGGCCGCCACCCAGGGGTTGTTGCGGGAGCAGTCCCCGCTGTCATGCAGCACGTAGCCCCACCGGTGCGTGGCGGAATTCACCAGCCAGGTGCAGTGGTAGACGAGCACCAGCCGTAGGGGGATGCCCCACAGCACCAGGGCCCAGCCGCCAACACCGCAGGCGCTGCCGATCCAGAACAGCAGGCCCGCCAGGGGGAGCTGCAGCAGCAGGAACCAGCGGTTCAGCCAGCGGTAGTAGGGGTCGTTGGCCAGGTCACCGGTGAGCCGCTGCACGGCCCCCTGGGCGGGCACGGTTTCCAGCATCCAGCCCATGTGGCTCCACCAGAAACCGCGGTGGCTGTTGTGGTGATCTGGATCCGTATCGGAAAACTTGTGGTGGTGGCGGTGCAGCCCCACCCAGTCGATCGGGCCGTGCTGGCAGCTGAGGGCGCCACAGGTGGCCAAGACGCGCTCCAGCCAGTGGGGGACCCGCAGGGCGCGGTGGCTCAGCAGCCGGTGATAGCCGATGGTCACCCCCAGGCAGGCGGTGATCCAGTAGAGAACCGCCAGCGAGGCCAGGGCCGGCAGGCTCCAGAAGCGGGGCAGCAACGCCAGCAGGGCCAGGGCATGCAGGGCGCCCATGAACCCGATCACCACCCAGTTGCGACCACGGCTCTCGAGGCTGCGCGGGGCGGCCTTGGCCTGAGCTTGCGTCGGGTCACCGGACCGGGGCCGGTGCAGATGGGCCACGCGGCCAGGGGGCGAAATGGCGGCCGTCATGGGCCTCTCCAGGGAAATCATTTAAAATCGTAGCAGTACGTATTCGTATCACGTGGGGCTTCGGGATGAACTCGAATCAGGGCGGGATGCGTTTGGGCACCTGATTCGGGTGTGGCACGAGCGCAACGGCTGGAGTCAGCGGGTGCTGCCCGCCCTGGCGGAGCGGCTGGCGTTGGGGCGCGTGCACAACTCCCAGCTCTCCAACCTGCGCAACCGCAAGCTCGCGTCCCCGGGGCCTGAGCTGTTCGTGGCCCTGGGCCGCATCAATCAGGTGCTGGCCGCCCAGCCCGCGGCCGGGCTCGATCCAGCCCTGGTCCAGGAGCTGGGGGATGCCGAGGAGCTGTTGCAGGCCCTGCGGCAGTCGGCCCTGGCGCTGCTGGGGGATGACGGCACCCCCCTGGGGCCAGCGCAGCTGTTCGAAATCTTCGTGGGGCTGCGGGGGCTGCCGTCGGCCTTCGACTGGCGCATCGCCGAGCCGGAGGCGGCGGGCCTCAGCGCGGCCCTGGCGGAGTTGTTCACGGCGGGTCGCCCCTGGCGCCTCTGCCGTGAGCAGTTGCTGGCGGCCTACCCGAATGGGAAGCGGCAGCGTCGGGAGCGCTTTGCCGAGGTGATGGCGGGCCAGCGGGATTACAGCGCCGAGGAGCTGGATGCGGAGCTGCCGGATCTGCGGCACACCCTGGCGGCCCTGGGGGCCCTCGCGGATCAGGAGCTCAGCGCCGATCAGTTTCTTGAGTTGTTGCGCCAGCGTGCCCGCCAGTTGGTTCAACCCCATGGCCAGGGCCCTGGGGAGGAGCTGGGGGCGGCGATTCGCCGGCGCCTGCAGGGGTGAAGGCGGCGATCAGGCGGGATAGCGGGCCTCGCGGATGCGCTTGGCCCAGCCGAACTGCCGCAGCAGCTTGATGTGCTGCCAGGTGATGTCGAACTCGAACCAGCGCAGGCCGTGGCGGGCGCTGGAGGGATGGGCGTGGTGGTTGTTGTGCCAGCCCTCGCCGAAGCTCAGGATGGCCACCCACCAGCAGTTGCGCGACAGGTCGGGGCAGTCGAAATTGCGATAGCCGCAGGCGTGGGTGGCGGAATTCACCAGCCAGGTGACGTGGTACACGAGCACCAGGCGCAGGGGGATGGCCCAAAGCACCAAGCCCAACCCGCCGCCATGCACCTGGGCGGCGTTGCCGTACCAATAGAGGGCTGCCCCCAGGGGGATCTGCAGGAGCAGGAACCAGCGGTCCAGCCAGCGGTAGAAGGGGTCCTGGAGCATGTCGCCGGTGAAGCGGTGCAGCTCCTTGAGGGCGGGG
>BJHC01000024.1 GCA_014191535.1 Cyanobium sp.
TGCAGCCTCAGCGCCGGCGAGCCTGATTTCGACACCCCGGCCTTCATCCGGCAGGCCGCCGCCACCGCCCTGGAGGCGGGCCACACCCGCTACGGCCCCGCCGCCGGTGAACCGGCCCTGCGGGAGGCGATCGCCGCCAAGCTCAGCCAGGAGAACGGGGTCGCCACCCGAACCGAGCAGGTGCTGGTCACCAACGGTGGCAAGCAGGCGCTCTACAACCTGTTCCAGGTGCTGCTGGGCCCTGGCGATGAGCTGTTGCTGCCGGCGCCCTACTGGCTGAGTTACCCGGAGATCGCCCAACTGGCTGGGGCCAGCGTGCGCCTGATCCCCAGCAGCGCCAGCGAAGGCTTCCGCCTCAACCCCCAGCGCCTGGAGGCGGCCATCACCCCCGCCAGCAAGCTGCTGGTGCTCAACAGCCCCTCCAACCCCACGGGCATGGTGAGCAGCCGGGCCGAGCTGGAGGCGATTGCTGCGGTGCTGCGGCGCCATCCGCAGCTGGCGGTGGTGTGCGACGACATCTACGAATTCCTGCTGGCCCCGGGCCTGCAACACCACAGCCTGGCGGCCCTGGCGCCAGACCTGGCCGATCGGGTGTTCTCCGTGAACGGCTTTGCCAAGGGCTGGGCCATGACGGGCTGGCGCATCGGCTGGCTGGCGGGCAACGCCGCGGTGGTGAAGGCGGCCATCGCCCTGCAGAGCCAGAGCACGAGCAATGTGTGCAGCTTCGCCCAGTTCGGCGCCCTGGCGGCGATCACGGGTTCCCGCGACTGCGTGCACGCCATGGCGGAGCAGTTCAACCGCCGCCGCACCCTGCTCAGCGATGGACTGCGGGCCATCCCTGGCCTCACCCTGCTGCCGCCGGAGGGGGCCTTTTATGCCTTCCCCGACATCAGCAGCACCGGGCTCGATTCCATGACCATCTGCAACCGTCTGCTGGAGGAGCAGGGGTTGGCGGTGGTGCCCGGGGTGGCCTTCGGCGACGACGGCTGCATCCGCCTCTCCTGCGCCGCCTCCGAGGCCACCATTCACGACGGATTGGAGAGACTGGAGCGGTTCATCCGCGGCCTCTAGCCGCCCCCCCGATGCGCATCTCCCTCTCCCGGGCCCTGGCCCGGACCACCGGCCACGGCCGAGAACGTTCGGCCGCCGTGGCCACGGGCCTCAGCCTGGCGCTGCTCACGGCGGTCCTGCCCACCACGCCCCTCGCCCCCGGATTGGGGGTGATGCCGGCGGCCCAAGCGCAGCCTGCCAAACAGCGACCGCTGCTGCGCATCAGCGCCATCCCGGACCAGAACCCCGAAAAACTGAACCGCCTCTACGGGCTCGTAGCCAGTGAACTGAGCCAGCAACTGGGCGTGCCGGTGAAGTACGTGCCGATGACCGATTACGCCGCGGCGGTGACAGCCTTCCGCACCGGTGATCTGGACCTGGTCTGGTTCGGCGGCCTCACCGGTGTGCAGGCCCGCCTGCAGAAACCGAACGCACGGGTGCTCGCCCAACGCGACATCGATGTGTCGTTCAAGAGCATCTTCATCGCGAATACCCGCAGCGGCCTCAAACCGGTGCGCAACATCGACGGCCTGCGCGAATTGAAGGGCCGCCGCTTCACCTTCGGCTCGGAAAGCTCCACCTCCGGCCGGCTGATGCCCCAGTACTTCCTCGCCCAGGCGGGGGTAAAACTCAAAGACTTCGCCGGTGGCGCCCCCGGCTTCAGCGGCAGCCACGACGCCACCATTGCCCTGGTGCAGAGCGGCGCCTACGACGCCGGCGCCGTGAACGAGCAGGTGTGGCGCTCCAGCCTGCACAACGGCAAGGCCAACCGCGCCAAGGTGATGGCCATTTGGAAATCGCCGGGCTACCCCGACTACCACTGGATCGCCCAGGGAAATCTGGACACCCGCTTTGGCAAAGGCTTCACCGTGAAGCTGCAGCAGGCGATCCTCAGCTGGCGCCCCAGCGATCCGCAGCAGAAGGCGATCCTGAGCCTGTTCGGCGCTCAGCAGTTCATCCAGGCCAGCCCGGGCGAGTACAAGCGCATCGAGCAGGTGGGGCGCGAGATCGGCAAAATCCGCTGATCGCGGCGCCGGGCTGGGCCCCCTGGCCAAGCAGCCGCAGAATGGAGGGGTCAGACCACCCCTCCTGGGCCCTGCCCTCCGCATGAGCCCGCTCTCCCCATGACGCTGCTGATCGACCTGGTGCTCGTGGCGGCCGGCCTGCTGCTGTGGCAACGGAGCTGCAGCGAAGGGGATGACGTGTGGGTGTTGTTTCTGCGCAGCCTGGCGGTGATCGACCTGGCGGTGATCGTGCTGGGCAACGGCGTGCTGTGGGTGGAGCTGGGGCTGCTGGCCCTGGTGCTCAGCCTGCCGTCGGTGGCCCGGCTCGAGCGGCGGGAGCGCCGCCCATGAACCCCCGCGGCCCCGATCTGGTGGAACTGGCCCTGGTGGGCCTGATTCTGGCCCTGATGGCCTTCCGATTCGGCTGAGCCCAGGGGCCCGACCGGCCAACCGGCAGCATGGGTCCATGGCCTCCGCCAGCCCCGCCACCCAGCAGCCCCCGGTGCTCGAGCTCCGGCAGATCCAGGTGCCCGGGCGCCAGCAGCCTCGGCTGGATGGGGTGTCGTTGCGGCTGCAGGCCGGCGAACGGGTGGCCTTGCTGGGGCCCAGCGGCGCCGGCAAAAGCACGCTGCTGGCGGTGGCCAACGGGCTACTCACCCCCCAGCGCGGCGACGTGCTCTGGCAGGGGCAGCCGCGGGCGCGCAGCGCCAGGGCCCGGCGCCGGCAACAGGCCCGCATCGGCACCCTCTGGCAGGACCTGCGCCTGATCGATGAATTGACGGTGCAGCAGACCCTCAACTGCGGCCGGCTGGCGCAGTGGGGTTGGCCGCGGGCCCTGCTCAACCTGCTGCTGCCCCTGGACACCACCGCCTGCCGGGAGGCCCTGCGCCAGCTCGACCTGGATCCCGAGCTGCTGGAGCAGCCCGTGTCGCTGCTCTCCGGCGGCCAGCGGCAACGGGTGGCCATCGCCCGGCTGCTGCGCCAGGAGCCCACCCTGCTGCTGGCGGACGAACCCCTGGCCAGCCTCGACCCACGCTTGGCCCAAGAGCTGCTGGAGCTGTTGCTGCGCCACAGCCATGCCCCCCGGGCGCTGCTGCTGAGCCTGCACCGGCCCGATCTGCTGCAGGGGTTTGACCGTGTCGTCGGGTTACGGCAGGGGCGGCTGGTGTTGGATCAGCCGGTGGCGCTCCTGCAACCCGAGCAGCTGCAGCAGCTTTATGCGGGCAGCGGTGGGCTGGTGATGCCCCTGAGCGTGGGATGAAGCCGGCCGCTCCGCTGCTGCCGCTTCTGCCCGCCCTGGTGCTGCTGCCCCTGGTGGTGCTGCTGCCGGGACTGATCCACGGCGGTGGCTGGGATCTGGTGGCTCAGTTCCTGCTGGCGTCACTGCAGCCCAGCCATGACCCCCTGGTGCTGCACTCGCTGTTCGGGGGGTTGGGCATCACCGTTGGCATGGCCCTGCTGGGCTGGGCCATGAGCCTGCTGCTGGGGATTCCGCTGGGATTGCTGAGCTCACGGCTGCTGTGGCGCAGCCTGTTGGGTACAGCCCTGCCGGCGGAGCTGCTGCGGCGGGTGCTGGCGGTGCCGCGCTCGATCCATGAACTGATCTGGGGCTTGCTGCTGTTGCAGCTGGTGGGGCAGCAGCCGGCGGTGGCGGTGCTGGCGATCGCCATTCCCTTCGGGGCCCTGGTGGCGCGCGTGGTGAGCGATCTGCTCGATGCCCTGCCGGAGCACAGCCTGCAGGCCCTGCTGGCGGCCGGCATCCCGGCACCGTCGGCCTTGCTCACCGCCCTCGGGCCGCCGCTGCTGCCGGGGCTGATCAGCTATGGCGGCTACCGCCTGGAATGCGCCCTGCGCAGCGCCACCCTGCTGGGGGTGTTCGGGCTGGGGGGCCTGGGCAATGAGTTGCTGCTGACGCTGCAATCGCTGCAGTTCCACGAACTGTGGAGCGGGCTGTGGCTGTTGCTGGCGGTGATGCTCAGCCTGGAGGCGCTGGTATCAGCCCTGCGGCGCCGCTGGAGCATGCCGGCGCGGCTGGCCCTGGAGCAACGCCGGCCCGTGGGCCGTTGCGGGCGCGAAATCCTCCTGGCGGCCGTGGCCCTGGTGCCGCTGCTGCTGGGGGTCGGCCGGGCCCTGGCGGTGGAACCGGCGGCACTGCTGCACTGGCAGCCCCTGCCGCCGCTGCCGCCCGGAGGCTGGCAGGCCGCCCTGCAGTTGCCCTGGCTGAGCTTGATGGGCCAGACGTTGCTGCTCACCCTGCTGGCGGCGGCCCTGGCGGTGGGCCTGGCACCCGTGCTGTTGCTGTTAGTGGCCCCCTGGCGCTGGGGCGGCTGGCTGCTGCGCCTGCTCTGGGCCCTGGGACGGCTGTGGCCACCGCCGCTCACCGCCCTGCTGCTGTTGTTTGTGCTCAAGCCCAGCCTGATCACCGCCGCCCTGGCCCTCGGCTTCCACAACCTCGGCATCCTGGGGCGGCTGCCGCGGGAGGGGGTGGAGGCCGCCGGCCCTGAGCGGGAGGAAGCCCTGCGCTGCAGTGGCAGCGGACCGCGCCTGGCGCTGCTCTACGGACGCTTCAGTGGCCTGGCCCGCTCGTACCTGGCCTATGGCGCCTACCGGGCCGATGTGATCCTGCGGGAAACGGTGGTGGTGGGGTTGGTGGCCGGCACCGGCCTGGGCAGCCAACTGCGCGAAAGCCTCAGTGCCTTTGCCTTCGATCAGCTGGCCCTGCTGCTGGCCGCCTATGCGGTGCTGACGCTGCTGGGGGAAGATCTCAGCGACCGCGCCCGCCGGGCCCTGCTGCGCTCATGAGCCTCACCATCCCCCGCAAGCTGATCGTGCTGGGGGACAGCGGGGTCTACGGCTGGGGGGACCCGGAGGAAGGCGGCTGGTGCGAACGGCTCCGTCGCCACTGGATGGGACTGCCCGGTGCCCCCGTGCTCTACCCGCTGGGGGTGCGGGGCGATGGGCTGGAGCGCGTGGCCGCCCGCTGGCGCCAGGAGGTGAGCTGCCGCGGCGAGCTGCGGCGCCAGCTGCCCCAGGGGGTGCTGCTCTCCCTCGGTCTGAACGACAGCGCCCGGGTGGGGCGCGCCGATGGGCGGCCCCAGCTGGATGCCGATGGATTTCTGTTCGGCCTGCAGCAGCTGCTTGGGCAAATCCGGCCCCTGGCACCGGTGCTGGTGCTGGGACTGACGCCGGTGGATGAGCAGGCGATGCCCTTCGCCGATGTGCTCTGGTACGGCCTTGAGCAGGTGCGCCACTACGAAGGCCTGCTGGAGGAGGCCTGCCTGGAGGCGGATGTGCCCTTCCTGCCGCTGCTCGACTCCCTGCTGGCCGACCCCGCCTGGTTGCAGTGGTTGGGCCCCGATGGTCTGCATCTCAACAGTGAGGGGCACCGTCAGGTGTACGAGCGGGTGCGGCACTGGCCGGCGCTGCTGCGCTGGGCGGATCTGCAGCCGCTGCAGGGCACCACACCGCTGGCCTGAGCGCCTCCCCCGGTTGGGGGATTCAGGCGGGTGCAGTGGGGGGAGCGACGCGGGGTGGCAGGGCGCGGACCGTGGAAACACGGACCTCCACGGACCCGACTCCCATGCACGCCCCCGGCCCCGAACGCAACGCCGAACTGCTGGCGGCCTATGGCCGCAACCCCAGCACCGCCAACCGCAATGCGGTGGTGCACGCCAACCTGCCGCTGGTCTGGCGGCTGGCCCGGGAGGAAAGTCGCCGCAGCGGCCACAACATCGACGACCTGGTGCAGGTGGGCTGCATCGGGCTGATCAAAGCGGTGGAGCGCTTCGAAGCCCAGCGGGGCTCCACCTTGAGCACGGCGGCCTGCCCCTGGATCCGCGGCGCCATGCGCCAATACCTGCGGGATCGCTGCCGACCCCTGACCGGCAGCCATCACCTGCTGGATCTGGTGGGCCGGGGCCAACGGCTGCAGCACCAGCGCCTGCACCAGGGGCTACCTCCCCTCCCACCCGAGGCCTTGGCCGAAGCGCTCGGCACCAGCCTGGAGCGTTGGCGGGAAGGCCTGGCCCTGCAACGGGGGCTGCGGTTGGCCAGCCTGGATCAACCCCAGGGCGATGCCGACGGCGTGGCCCTGGTGGAGCTGCTGCCGGCACCGGAGGCCGACGGCACGGCCAGCACGGGCTATGGCGCCGCCATCCGCTGGGAACAACGGCGCCTGCTCTGGCGCAGCCTCAAGGGGCTGGAGCGCAGCCAGCGCCGGCTGGTGCTGGGGCGGGTGCTGCTGCAGCGCTCCTGGCGGGAGCTGGGGCAGCAGCTGGGGCTCAGCGGCAAGGTGAGCCAGCGGCGCTGCCAGCAGGCCCTGGCCCAGCTGCGGCAACGGCTGCAGGAGAGCGAGCGGCCCGGCCCGCCGCTGTCCAGGCCGGAGGTCAGACCAACCCCAGCCCCTGGGCCAACAGCATCGCCAACACGGCCGCCAGCAGGGTCTGAATGGCATTCACCAGTTCATTGCTGAGCCAGCTGCAGCGCTGCTGCCAATCGGCCCCGATCCAGCTTTCCAGCAGCGTGGCCACCAGACCCACCAGGGTCACCAGCAGCCAGCAACCAGCATCGCTGAGCAGCCCCAGCCACAGCATCAGCGTCGCCATCACGGCGCTCCCCACCAGGCTCGCGACGGTGCCCTCCACACTGATGGCCCCCTCCGTGCCCGGCGGCACCGGTTTGAGGGTGGTGATCAACACGGTGTGCCGGCCCCAGCGCTTGCCGATCTCGCTGCCGCAGGTGTCCGCCAACTTGGCGGCGAAACTGGCGGCAAAGCCCAGCTGCAGCAGGGCCACCGGCGCACTGGGCAGAACGGTGAGCACCGCCAGGGCCGCTCCGGTGGCTGCGGAACCCCAGACGTTTTCCGGCCCGCGGCGGCCGCCCCGCGCCTCCGCCAGCCCCTGCTGCTGTTTGCGGCGGTAGCCCAGGCGCGTCACCAGGGAGCCGAGGGCCAGATAGAGCACCACGGCCCACCAGCCGGGCCAATCGAGACTGCCCAGCAGCAGGGTGCCCAGCACCCCCGCATGCACCCAGCCAGCGGGGGTCAGCACCGGCAACCGCTGGGCGGCGGCGATCAGCACCGCGTTGATCACCAGGGCCACGAACCAATGCTGCAGCCGCTCCGGACTGGCCAGCACCAACAGTTCGAGCATGGGGATCGGTGCGACGACGCCTGCAAAGTATGTGTTGCACTGCCCTAAGGGAGGGCCGCGGCGGCGGCTCCGGCAGCGGATAATCACGCCAACGGCCAGCCGATCAGCGCCATGGTGTTCAACTCCAAGGGCAAGTTCTTCCTCAACCTGGATGAGAAGGGCACGGCAACACCGGTGACCGTGGCCCCCGTGGCCAAGCCGGCCCCCAAGGCCGAGGCCAAGCCCAAGGCCGCAGCGCCGGTATCGATCCAGGCTCCGGCCGCCAGCGGCGCACCGACAACAGCCAGCACCACCACCGCTGCTCCAGAAGCAACCGCAGCACCCCAGGGCCAGGTGCTGACCACCGCCGAAGCCATCGCCGCCGAACTGGCCGCCGCCCAGGCGGCTCGCCCCGTGGCGGTGGATTCCACCTTCGCGCCGGAGTGCCTCACCCCCGGCGGGGCCCTGCCCATGCGCCGCCGCCGTGGTGGCGCCAATCTGGCGGGCTTCCGCAGCATGGCCGGCGGCCTGTTCGGCAAGAAGTAAGCGCCGCGCTCAGCAGCGGGTCTGGCTCCAACGCCACTGGGCCAGCCCCGCCATGGCGGCGACCGCCGCGGTGGAACTGCGCAGGATGCGCGGCCCCAGCTGCAGCGGCTGCCAACCAGCGGCCAGGGCCTGCTGTTCTTCCCCCGCACTCCAGCCCCCCTCCGGGCCGCAGGCCAGCCACACCGCAGCCGGTGCAGGGTCCGCAGCGGGATCGGGCAAGAGGGCAGGCAACAGCTCGGGCAGCTGCGGGAGCTGGGGTTGGCGGGTGGTGGCCCAGAGCCGCAGGCTCGCGGGAGCGGCAGACTCGGCCAACACCTCCTGCAGGGGTTGGGGATCGTCGATGCGGGGGAGCCAAAGGCGCTCGCACTGCTCCGCCGCCTCCGCGGCGATGCTGCGCCACCGCTCCGGCTTGAGCTGACCGAGCACCGCCGTGCGCTCACACACCAGCGGGATCAGGCGGTCCACCCCCAGTTCCACGGCCATGCGCACCACCAGCTCGAAATCGCGCTTCACCACCGCCACCGCCAGCACCAGCGCCGGCTGAGGCGCAG
The DNA here is from genome assembly GCA_014191535.1 of Cyanobium sp. Taxonomy (GTDB): domain Bacteria; phylum Cyanobacteriota; class Cyanobacteriia; order PCC-6307; family Cyanobiaceae; genus Vulcanococcus. The sequence goes on from BJHC01000024.1 coordinate 8,281, forward strand.
GCTGCTGCAGGGCGGGCTGCGCCAGGGGCTGCAGCAGTTGGGCCTGGCCGGCGTCAGACAACTGCGCTTGCCAGAGTGAACCCTGGCCGTCAATCACCGCAAAGCCATCCCCCGGGCCAAAGCGCAGCACACGCGTGAGGTAACGGCTTTCGTCCGGGCTGAGGCAGACCATGCCGGCGGCCGCCGCCTCCAGCCGCGCACGGGACATCAGCAACCGACGCTGCTCACGCACCACGGCTCAGGCATCGGGGTCGGCCAGGTCGAACGGGCTGGCGGGGGTCTCCTCCACGGGCCAGTCCTCGTTGACGCCGCCGATCACCACCTCTTCGATCTGCACCACATCCGTATCCAGCTGGCGCAGGGTGTTGATCAGCACGTCGAGGGCGAGGGCATCGCTGGTGCCGAGGTCGAGCCAGCAGCGGGCCCACTCACCGCGGTACTCCGGTTCGCCCATGTTGTGCATCAGGGCCGGCAGGGCCCGGGCTGCCGAATCCTGGTCGTAGGCCATCCAGCTGAGCTCGGCCCCCTCCTCCTGCACCTGCAGGTTCTCCGCGTTGAAGCCCCCGAGCTTGCCCAGGAAAAACCAGCTGTCGAACACCGTGTCCACATAGCCGCGCTCCCCCTGGCCGGGGGCATGGCTGAAGCGCAACCAGATCCAGCAGTTGAACGGATCGACCTCGCGGAATCGGATCTCCATCGGCGGGCCATGCCCAGCAGGTGCCTCCATCAAACATGCTGGTGGTGCCACCAGCCACGGCGCCCCTTCCATGCTGGAGCTCCGCTCGCTGCGTTATCAGCCCGCCACGGCGGCGGAGCCGGTGCTGCGGGACATCAGCCTCAGCCTTCCCATCGGCCAGGCGGCCCTGGTGGCCGGCCGCAGCGGTTCGGGCAAATCCACCCTGCTGGAGCTGATCTGCGGCCTGGCGGACCCCAGCGGCGGAACCATCCACTGGCAGGGGGAGGCCCTCCATGCGCGCCAACGCCGCTGGCTGTGCGGGCTGGTGTTTCAGTTCCCGGAGCGCCATTTCCTCGGACTCAGCGTCGGGCAGGAGCTGAAGCTGGGGCAGCGGCGCCTGCCCTACGAACGCGCGGAGGCGGTGCTCAAGCAGGTGGGGCTGGAGGCGGTGTCGTTCCAGCAGGCCCCGGAACGGCTCAGTGGCGGCCAGCAGCGACGCTTGGCCCTGGCGGTGCAACTGCTGCGGGATCCCCGGGTGCTGCTGCTGGATGAACCCACCGCCGGCCTGGATTGGTCGGTGCGCGATGACATCCTCGAGCTGCTGGTGCAACTGAGCCAGGAACGGGTGGTGCTGGTGGTCACCCACGAACCGGAACTGTTCACCGGCCTGATCCCGCCGCAGCAGTGCTGGAGCCTGCAGCAGGGGGTGCTGCAGCCGGCACTGCAGCCCGCCTGAGGCCCACCCGCGGCTGAATACAGTGCGCCGACGGGATGGCGCGCGCCGAGGAGACAGGGGATGGCGGATCGGTTGGTGCGGGCGACGGCGGCCGGCGGGGGGATCCGCCTGGTGGCGGTGAGCACCAGCACCACGGCCCGCTACGCCCGGCGCCGCCATGGCCTGTCGTATCTCACCAGCGCTCTGTTGGGCCGTGCCATGACCGCCGGCCTGCTGCTGGCCAGTTCCATGAAGGTGCGCCATGGACGCGTCAACCTGCGTATCGCCTCCGATGGCCCGCTGCGGGGCCTGAGGGTGGATGCGGGCCGCGACGGCACGGTGCGCGGCTACGTGGGCTGCCCCGGTCTGGAGCTCGACCTGGTGAGCGACGCCGAGGGCCAGCACCACTTCGATTTCCGCCAGGCCACCGGCACCGGCTACCTGCACGTGGTGCGCGACCTGGGGGAAGGGGAGCCGTTCAGCTCCACGGTGGAACTGGTGAGCGGCGGCGTTGGCGAGGACGTGGCCTCCTACCTGCTGCACTCCGAGCAAACCCCCTCGGCGGTGTTCGTGGGGGAGCAGATCGACAGCCGCGGGCTGCACCATTGCGGCGGGGTGCTGGTGCAGGTGCTGCCGAAGGCAGCGCAGGAGCCGGCGCTGGTGGCCCTGCTGGAGGAGCGCTGCCGCGAGATCACCGGCTTCAGCCAGAAGCTGGCGGCCTGTGAGGGCAACCTGGAGGCGCTGCTGGTGGAGGTATTCCCGGATCTGGATCCGCAGCTGCTGGAGGACGCCGAAGCCAGCCAGGAGGTGACCTTCCATTGCCCCTGCAGCCGCAAACGCAGCGTCAACGCCCTCAAACTGCTGGGCCGCGACGAGCTCAGCCAGATGCTGCAGGAGGACGGCAGGGCCGAACTCACCTGCCACTTCTGCAACGAGGTGTACGACGTGGGGGCCGGCGAACTGCAGGAGCTGATCAACGAGCTCACAACCAGCGCCGCCTAGGGGCCCATCAGGCCAGCAAGCGCGCTTGGCGATCAGGCGGGCTGTCGGATCAGGAGAGCGTGTTGATCGCCCGGGCCACGATCACGATGAAGATGCCGGTCATGCACAGGCTGTGGAGCATGTGGGCCACCTTGAGGCGGGCTCCGAGCACCCCATGGCCCTCCGGTGCACCGAACGTGTTGCTGGCCACCATGGCGAAGAACAGGTAGTCGATGAAGCCGGGGGTCCAGCGGGTGGTGCCGAAGGACAGCCCTTCAAACGCCTCCTCCGGGAACAGCACACCGGGGGGAACCGGCGGGAGCTTGGCACCATCGGGGTTGGCGCCAGGGGCGCGCATGGCCATGGCCTGGGCCTGCCCCCGCAGCGGGTAGTCGAGGTACCAGTACCAGAACACGAAGATCAGGCCAATCACCACGTAGAGCCCGATGGCCTCCAGCAGCAGCTCGTAGGAGTTCACGTTGGCCTCCACGATCGCCACGTTGATCAGCACCAGATTCACCAGGAACTGCAGCGTCGCCAGGAGGCCGAACAGCCGCAGCCCGCGGCGGGCGGGGCAACGGCCCCGCAGCATCCCCGGCAGGATCCCCAGCAGGAACCAGGCCAAGAACAGGCCCAAACTGATCCGATAGGACAGCGCCAGGGCGGCCAGATCGACATGGGCCAGGCCCACGGCCATGCGAGGGGCCTGCGACAGATCCACAAACAAGCGGTGCCGCAGCAACCCATCGATGAGGGACGACCCCACCAGGGCCAACAGGTAGGGGGCGGCCGTGCGGGCGGAGGGAACCGTGGACATGGCGGCGACCCAGCGGACACTCGTCGGGCCCCCAGCATGTCCCCGGCGGCGCCATCCCGCTGCGGAGGGCAGGGGGATGCGGATGGATCCGGCCAGGCTCAGCTGTGGGGGATCTGACCAGGGTTAGTCAGACCCTGCAGACAGTCGGACCATGCAGACAGTGAGCCCTGCAGAGAGTGAGCGCTGAAGACGGTCAGCCCTACAGACAGTCAGCCCGTCAGGCGATGAACAGCGCCCCCAGCACCAGCAGCACCAGGGCCGGCAGGCTTTGCACC
>BJHC01000025.1 GCA_014191535.1 Cyanobium sp.
GCTCACCGCATCCGCCGGATAGAGGTGCGGCCCCTCCGGCAGCCCCGCCGCCAGCGCCGACACCAGCTCCGCTGTGCCATTCCCGGTGAGGGCGCTCACGGGGTGCAAGGGCCAGTCGGGCGCCAGCTCGCGGTAGCTGGCCTCCAGCTCCGCGGCCTGGGTTGGGTCCACCAGGTCGTGCTTGTTGAGGGCCACCTGCACCGGGCGGTTGGTGCGGGCCAGCAGGTCCACGATGAAGCCATCCCCACGACCCGCCGGTTGGCTGCCATCCACCAGCAGCAGCACCTGGTCCACCTCGCCGATGGCCACCCGGGCGCTCTGCACCAGCCGTTCCCCCAGCAGGTGGTGGGGTTTGTGGATGCCGGGGGTGTCCACCAGCACCAGCTGCGCCTCCGGGGTGGTGAGGATGGCCCGCAGCCGGTTGCGGGTGGTCTGCGCCACGGGGGAGGTGATCGCCACCTTCTCCCCCACCAGTTGGTTGAGCAGGGTGGATTTGCCCACGTTGGGCCGCCCCACCAGGGCCACAAAGCCCGAGCGGAACCCCTCCGGGCTCTCCCCTAACCGTCCGCCCCCCGCCAGGGCCTCCAGGGGCAATGCGTTCAGGTCGGGAAAGGGCGGCAGGGAATCGCTGGGGGGGCTTGGCTCCATAACCTCACCTTGGCAGCACGCCGTTCCCCCCGATGACCGACGCCCCCTCCCCCCAGGCCACTTCCCCCGACGCCCCGCTGCAGCCCAGCTTCCAGCAGGCCATGGAGATCACCGCCCAGTGGCTGCAGCTCTGGGAACACGGGGAGCTGAGCGATGAGGTGCTGGCCGATCGGGTGGCGGAACTGGTGGCCAGCCGGGATGGGGCGCGGGGCTTTTTTGTGGTGTCCCTGGCGGGGGATTCACCGCTGATGGATCGCTTGCCCGACCCCGTGGTGCTGGCCCTGCGGGGCGGTGGCGATGGGGTGGTGGATCTCAGCGCCCGCAACCTGGCGATGAGCACCGCCATGACGCTGCACCACCGGCGCAGCGGTGATGCCGGCCAGCGGGCCGGCTCGGAGCGGGTGCAGCAGCGCTGCACTGAGTTGTTGCGGCTGCTGGAGCCGGCGGCGGTGAAGACCCGCCTGGAAACCTTGCTGGCGGCCACCGATGGCCAAGGCGAGGACGTGGCTTTCCTGGACCGCTGGGGCTACGACGCCGAGCAGCGCGCCCTGATCGCCGAAGCGGTGTTGGCGGTGGCGGAGGCCTGAGGGGAGGCCCAGAGGCACGCACAAAAAAAGCACCCCCTGCTGGGGGTGCCGTGGAGCGCTGCGACTCGGGTCACTCGCGGCGACCACCGCCGTTGAGGGCAATGATCAGGCGCAGGATGAAGATGAACAGGTTGATGTAGGTGAGGTACATCCCCAGGGCGCCGGCCAGGTATTGGTCGTCGCTGTAGGTGCGGGGCATCGTGTAGAAGTCCACGAAGGCGGCACCCACGAACAGCACGGTGCCGAAGCCGGCGATCAGCAGCTCGAACCCGCCGCTGCCGAAGCCCGGCACGAACAGGCCGCCCACGATCTGCACGAGCATGGCGATCACCAGGCCGAGGATGCCCAGCCCCACCGCTCCGCTGAGGGCCTGGCCGACGCTGTCGCTCATGCGGCGCCCCATCACCGAGGCGGCCACGAAGGTGATGCCGGTGGCCAGGGCGGCGGTGCCGATGGCGCCGATGCCCGCGGTGCCGATGGCCATGGCCACCAGGCCGCTCAGGGTGAAACCGGTGAGCAGGCTGTAGGCGGTGAGCAGGGGCAGGGCGGTGCTGTTGTTGCCCTTCAGGGCCACGTTCTGGGCCACGAAGAACAGCACGACGTTGCCGATCAGGGCCACCCAGAACAGGGGCATGAAGCCGGCGGGGTTGCTGGCCATCAGGGCCAGACCACCCATGACGCCACCGGCGGTGAGCACCATGCCACCACCCACGTAGGGCAGGGCTTTGTTCACCACATTGGGCCCCACCAAGGCGCCGTATTGGGCCTCGCGGATGGCCTCCTGGAAATTGCTGCTGGCCGGCATGGCACAGAGGGGAAGACTTCACCCATCCTGCCAGCGGTTTTGAGGTTGCGGGGAACGGCGCCGGCCTGGCGGGGTGTGGATCCCCCTATCGCGGCCGGTTGGTCTGGCGCGCCGCGTCGCGGCTGGCGTAGGCGTTGACCAACCGCTGCACCAGCGGGTGGCGCACCACGTCGGCGGCGGTGAGCTGACAGATGGCGACCCCCTCCACCCCTTCGAGCACCTGAGCGGCCTCGATCAGACCGCTGAGTTGGTTGGGGGGGAGATCGATCTGGGTGGGGTCACCGGTGACCACCATGCGTGAGCCCTCCCCCAGGCGGGTGAGCACCATGCGCATCTGCGCCGGGGTGGTGTTCTGCGCCTCATCGAGGATCACGAAGGCATCGGCGAGGGTGCGGCCGCGCATGTACGCCAGCGGTGCCACCTCGATCACGTTCTTTTCGATCAGGGCGGTGGTGCGCTCCTGACCCAACAGGGTGTGCAGCGCGTCGTAGAGGGGCCGCAGGTAGGGGTCCACCTTCTGCTGCAGGTCGCCCGGCAGGAAGCCGAGGCGTTCCCCCGCTTCCACGGCAGGGCGCGTCAGGATCAGCCGCTCCACGCGCCGCTCCTGCAGGGCCCGCACCGCCTGCACCGCCGCCAGGAAGGTTTTGCCGGTGCCCGCCGGCCCCAGGGCCAGGGTGAGGTCGTGCCGTTCGATGGCCTCCACGTAGGCCTTCTGCTTGAGGGTGCGGGGGCGCAGCAGCTTGCCGCTTTGGCTGCGGGCCAGCACCTGTTTCCCCAGCTGCTGGTGCTCGTCGCCGCGGCCGGTGTCGAGGGCCGTGAGGGCCGTCTGCACATCCACCTGGGTGACGGCCTGCCCCTCCTGCCACAGGGGGCGCAGCAGCTCCACCAGGCCGGCGGCCCGCTCCAGCTGGTTGGGCCGACCGCGCAGTTGCAAGGACAAACCCCGCAACACCAGGGAGGCACCGGTCAGGGCCTCGAGGCGATGCAGGGTTGATTCCGCTTCACCGGCCAGCGCCAGGGCAGCGTCCTGGTCCGGCAGGTCGATCTGAAATGTGCTGAGGGTGTCAGCCCCGGGCATGGGGCGGGGCCTCAGGCTTCCGTGGCTTCGGAGGCAGCGTCGTCAGCGGGGGCCTCGGCGGCAGCAGCAGCGGCGGCGGCTTCGGCGGCTTTGGCTTCTGCGGCGGCGGCAGCTTCAGCAGCCTTGGCCTCAGCGGCTTCTTTGGCGGCCTGCTTGGCCGCAGCGTCGCGGATGGCGGTTTGCTTCTTCTGGCCCACCACCACGGAGGCGCGCACGCTCTTCTCCACCAGGCCGCCGCGCTCCAGCAGGGTCAGCACGGTGTCGGTGGGCTGGGCACCTTGAGCCAGGCGGGCGCGGATGGCCTCGGTGTTGAGGCGGGTTTCCTTGGTGCGGGGGTTGTAGAAGCCGAGCTCCTCGAGGGGACGGCCGTCGCGGCGGGAGGTGCTGTTGCAGGCCACCAGGCGGAAGCTCGCTTCCCGCTTCTTGCCGAACCGCTTCAGGCGGAGCTTGATCATTGTGGCCTTGCCTTGCTGACTGGGTAGGGACGGCGCCATTCAGCTGGGGTCATCCAGCTGGATTCACGCGCCAAACGACCACAATACTCTCCGGGGTTACCCCCCTAGAGCTCGCCGAATCCTTTGCGTTTCTTGGCCGGTTTGGGGGCCTTGGGCAGGCCGCCCCCCTGGCCCCGTCCGCCGGGGGCTCCACCCATGCCGGGCATCCCGGGCATTCCAGGCATGCCGCCCATGCCCGGGAAGCCGCCACCCATGCCGGGGAAGCCACCGCCCATGCCCGGCATGCCGCCACCGCGGGTCATCTGCTGCATGAACCCCCGCATCTGCTGGAAGTTCTGCAGCACCTTGTCCACATCCGCCGGGGTGTGACCGCTGCCGCTGGCGATGCGGCGCCTCCGGGAGGGTTGGGCCGCCAGCAGATCGGGATCGCGCCGTTCCGCTTCGGTCATGGAGCTGATCATCGCTTCGATCTTTTTGAGCTGCTCTTCCCCCTGCTTGAGCATGCCGTCGTCGATCTTGTTCATGCCCGGGATCAGCTTCATCAGGCCGCCGAGGGAGCCCATGCGCTTGATCAGGCGCATCTGCTGCACGAAGTCGGAGAAGTCGAAGGTGGCTTCCTGCAGCTTCTGCTGCATGCGCTCCACATCCGCCAGCTCCACCTCCTTCTGAGCCTTCTCCACCAGGGTGAGCACATCACCCATGCCCAGGATCCGGCTGGCCATCCGCTCGGGGTGGAAGGGCTGCAGCGCCTCCACCTTTTCGCCGGTGCCGATGAACTTGATCGGGGCACCGCTCACCTTGCGGATCGAGAGGGCCGCCCCACCCCGGGAATCGCCGTCGAGCTTGGTGAGCACCGATCCGGTGATGCCCACCTGTTCATGGAAGGCCCGGGTGAGCTCGGCGGCCTCCTGGCCGATCATCGAATCCACCACCAGCAGCACCTCATCGGGCTGCACGGCTTCGCGGATCCGCACCATCTCCTCCATCATCGCGGTGTCGATCTGGAGGCGGCCGGCGGTGTCCACCAGCACCGTGTCGAAGCCCTCCTCGCGGGCCTTGGCGATGCCGGCGGCGGCGATGTCCTCGGGCTTGGCGTCGGTGCCGAGGCTGAACACCTCCACCCCGATCTGGCCCCCGAGGGTGCGCAGCTGCTCAATGGCGGCGGGGCGGTAGACGTCCGCCCCCACCAACAGGGCCTTGCGCCCCTGTTCCTTGAGGTGCAGGCCCAGCTTGGCGGTGGCGGTGGTTTTGCCGGCGCCCTGCAGACCGGCCATCAGCACCACGGAGGGCTCCCCGGCTTTGCCACCGGCGGCCAGGGGGGCGTTCTCGCCGCCCATGGTCTCCACCAGCTGGGCGTGCACCACCTGGATGAATTTCTGATCCGGGCTGATGCCCCGCACCACCTCGGTGCCCAGGGCTTTTTTGCGCACTTCATCCACGAAGTCGCGCACCACCGGCAGGCTCACGTCGGCCTCCAGCAGGGCGCGGCGCACGTCCTTCAGGGCGCCATCGATGTTGGATTCGCTGATCTCGCCCTGGCCGCGCAGGTTTTTGACGGCCTCTTCAAACCGTTGGGAAAGCTCGTCAAACATGGGGGGCGGAGAGGGGCTCAGCGCGCGCGGGTGGGCCCGCAATGGCTTGATCGTAAAAAGCCACCCCTGACGATGCTTCCGTCGAGGCGCTCAGGGGCTGGGGCGGAAGGCCGCCAGGCGCCACTGCTGGCCATCGCGCGCAAACACATAGATGTTGCGCAGGTTGGTGCTGGGGGTCTGGCTGAGCAGGGTGCCGTCGGTGCTGCTGCGCCGATCGCTGTAGCTGAGGGTGGCCTCCACGGCGATGCGTTGGGGGCTGCGCTCTGTCGTGCGCAGGCTGGTGACGCGGGCGGTCACGGTTTCCACGGCCCCGGCCTGCTCGTTGGCGCGCAGTTGCTCCTGCAGCCGCTGCACCGGCACCGGCCGCGCGATCTGATCGAGGGGTTGGGCGGAGGACTGACCCGCCAGCAGGGCCGCTTTGGCCTGGAGCCAGGCCTCCAGCAGCAGCTGCAGTTGGGCGTCGCTGGGCTCCGCCGCCGTGAGCGGCAGGCTGGGCTGCGCCGGCGCTCGCGGGGCCGGCTGCTCCACCGGTTGCACAGGCAGGGGTTTCACTTTCACCTGCTCGGCGCGGGGCCGCAGCAGCAGCCACCCCCCGAGGCCCGCGGCCACCACCACGGCGGCACCGGCCGGCAGGGTCCAACGGGGCATCGCATCCAGCGCCGGTCGCGGCAGGCTGGGCAGCCTGAGGTCGGGCAGCTTGAACGCCGGCAGGGTGAAGGCGGGCAGGTTGAGCGGGGGCAGCTCAAAGGGTGGCCAGCGCCAGGCGGGACCATCCCAGAGGTCGTCGTCCTCGTCGTCGTCGTCCTCGGCGTCCAACGCATCGCTGGCGTGGCTGTCGAGGCCTTCCAGATCCGAGAGGGGCGGCATCAGGGTGAAGTCGGGCCAGCCGGCGCCGATGTCGGTACCGCTGGAGTCAGCCGACCCCTCGCCGCCTCCGCTGGCGCGCTGGCGGCCGTGGATGCGGTCCTGCTGGTCGATGTAGGCCTGCACATCACGGTCGGCGAACCAGGCGTCCAGGTCGGCTTCGGCGTCGATGTCCCGGAAACCCGGCAACACCTCGGTGCTGAGCCAGTCGCGGCAATGGGCGCAGAGGGCGGCGAGGGGCTCGTCTCCCTGCTGTTGCGCCCAGGCCTGCAGGTCGGCATCGGCGCCGGCGTCAAACAGGGCCTGGGCCTCTTCCACCTGCCCCAGCAGCAGCTGCTGGCAGGCCATGAACACCTCCATGCCCGCCTGGCCGCTGCTCTGCAGGCGTTCCAGGGCCGCCAGGATGCGCTCGGGCTTGCGTTGCACGAAGCCGGCGGCGGTGAGGGCGAAGCTGGCCAGGAAATCGGCGGTGGCCGAGCCGGCCTCGGCCCAGCGGTTGAACAGGTCCACCTGCTCCTGCACCGTCAGGAACTGGCGGATCTGTTTGAAGAAGGGTTGGAACTCGCTGGCGGGGAAGTCGGGGTCGTTCTCCCCCTCCAGGCCGCCCCGTTGCTGCACCAGCCGCTCCAGCAGGGCGATGCCCTCCTGGCGGGGGGTGTGGGCGGAGAGGTCGCGGCTGATCAGATCCAGCACGCGGTATGGCAGCAGGGTCTGCAGGTCGTGCTCGAGCCGCCGGCGTTGCTCCGGTTGCTGGCCCATGCGTTGCAGCAGCTGCAAGCCCTGCTGCAGCAGGCGGGCTGAGGCTTCGTAGCGCCGCTGTTCGCGGCATTCGGCCGCGGCCCCCTGGCAGGCCAGCCCGGCCAGCAGGCTCAGATCCGCCTCACGGCTGCTGCCCAGGGCCGGAGCCTGGGGCGGTTGCAGACCGCGGCTGGCGGCCTCGAAGGCCTCCTGGGCCTGGCCGGCCTCCAACAGCAGCAGCAAACCGGCTACTTCTTTGGAGGGGGGAATCTCCAGGGCGGCGATGGCGCCGTTGGCGCTGGCGGCAATGCTGGTGAGTTCCCGTTCGTAGGTCTGGCGCCGCTCCTCATCGCTGAGCAGATCGGCCGAAGCCTGCAGCAGGTCAGCCCGGGCCTGCAGGGTGTCGAGGGTGAAGCCCTGATCGGGGGCGCGATCCAGCCGTTGCTGCAGGGTGCGCAGCACGGTCTCTCCGTCGGTGGTGGGGCTCACCCCCAGCAGGCGGAAATGGTCGATCGGCAGGTCCAAGCCGGGGCGTTCTCCAAGGGCTGGACTGTAGGCAGGGTCTGCGGTTTTGGCCCTGATTGCGACACCGTTTGGTGATGGACCCCGTACAGTCACGGCAGCATCAGAGCCCCCGGACAGCCGGACAGCGCGCATGACACAGGCAGATCTCGGCCAGGCTGGACTCGGTCAGGGTGTTGCCGAGAGCGGCGCCCCCGCCTGCTCCGCCGACCAGAACGCCGTCGGGCTGCACGCTGAGCGCCTGCTCAACCTCTACCCCTCCAAGCCCGCCACGGTGACGCGGGATGAGGGGCTGTTGCTCTACCGCGACATGGTTCTGGGTCGGCGCTTCGAAGACAAGTGCGCCGAGATGTATTACCGGGGCAAGATGTTTGGCTTCGTTCACCTCTACAACGGCCAGGAGGCCGTGAGCACGGGGGTGATCAAGGCCATGAAGATGCAGCACGACTGGTTCTGCAGCACCTATCGCGACCACGTGCATGCCCTCAGCTGCGGCGTGCCGGCCCGCGAGGTGATGAGTGAGCTGTTCGGCAAGGAAACCGGCTGCAGCAAGGGCCGCGGCGGCTCCATGCACCTGTTCTCCAAGGAGCACCACCTGCTGGGGGGCTATGCCTTCATCGGTGAAGGCATTCCAGTGGCCCTCGGGGCGGCCTTCACCAGCCGCTACAAGCGCGATGCCCTGGGGGATGCCAGCAGCGATGCGGTCACGGCCGCCTTCTTCGGCGATGGCACCTGCAACATCGGCCAGTTCTACGAATGCCTGAACATGGCGGCCCTCTGGAAGCTGCCGATCCTGTTCGTGGTGGAGAACAACAAGTGGGCCATCGGCATGGACCACAACCGCGCCACCAGCGATCCGGAGATCTGGCGCAAAGCGGCCGCCTTCGGCATGGCCGGTGAAGAGGTGGATGGCATGGATGTGCTGGCGGTGCGTGGTGCCGCCCAGCGGGCCATCGAGCGGGCCCGTGCCGGCGAAGGCCCCACCCTGCTGGAGTGCCTCACCTACCGCTTCCGCGGCCACTCCCTGGCGGATCCCGACGAGCTGCGGGCCGAGGCGGAGAAGGAGTTTTGGGCCCAGCGCGACCCGATCAAGCGCCTGGCGGCGCACCTGATCGAGCACAACCTGGCCAACGCCGATGAGCTCAAGGCGATCGACAAGGAGATCGACGCCGAGGTGGCCGATTGCGTGGAGTTTGCCCTGGCGGCCCCCGAGCCCAAGGCCGAGGAGCTCACCCGCTACATCTGGGCGGAAGACTGAACCGCGTTTACAGCGCGTGCAACCGGGCCTGCTCCAGGGCAGCCCGGAACACGAGGCTGTGGCGCTGCACCAAGGGTGTGAGCTCGTCGTAGCCGCCGCCGATCACCGTGGCCACGGGGATGCTGCGCCGCAGGCAGGCATCCAGCACCAGGCGATCCCGTTGCAGTAACCCTGTGCTGCTGAGGTTCAGGCGCCCCAGGCGATCGCTGCGGTGGGGGTCCACCCCGGCGTTGTACAGCACCAACTGCGGTTTCACCTGATCCAACAACGCGGGGATGCGGTCTCCCACGGCAACCAGGTAGTCGTCGTCGCCGAGGCCATCGGCGAGGGGAAGGTCGACATCGCTGCATTGCTTGTGCAGCGGGAAGTTGCTGGCGCAGTGGGCGGAGAAGGTGAACACCCGCGGATCGTCCGCAAAGATCGCGGCCGTGGCATCCCCCTGGTGCACGTCCAGGTCGATCACCATCAGCTGCTGCAGCGCCCCCTCCTCCAGCAGCACCCGGGCGGCCACGGCGCAGTCGTTGAAGATGCAGAAACCACTGCCGTGGCTTGGGAAGGCGTGGTGGGTGCCGCCGGCCAGATGGCAGGCCAGACCATGGCGCAAGGCCAGCCGCGCCGTGAGCACCGTGCCACCCACCGCCAGCCAGGTGCGCTGCACCAACGGAGCCGTGGCCGGCAGGCCGATGCGGCGCTGCTCGCTGGCGCTCAGTTCGCCCCGGGCAAATGCCTGGTGGTAAGCGCGGTGGTGCACCAGCTCCAGCCAGCGGCGCGGTGCCGGCAACGGCTGATGCAGCTGGGCCTCCCGGGCTACCCCTTGCTCCAGCAGCAACTGCTGCAGCAGGCGGAATTTGGCCATCGGAAAGCGATGGCTGCTGGGCAGGGGTGCCGAGTAGGCCGGGTGGTAGACGAAGGGCGGCCTCAGGGCAGCGGCATCACATCGCTGTGGGCATTCTGCGGGTGAGGTGGCGCAGCTTGCGCAGGGCCTTCAGCTCCACCTGCCGCACCCGCTCGCGGGAGACATCCAGCATCCGGCCAATTTCCGCCAGGGTGTGGCGCTCTTCCCCCTCCAGCCCGAAGCGCAGTTCCAGCACCTGCCGCTCCTGGTCGGTGAGGTGGCTCAGCCAACGGCCCAGCTGCTCGTGGTGGATGCTGCGCTCCACCTGATCCAGGGGCTCGGCGTGGCTGGTGTCGGCGATCAGGTCGCCCAGGAAGCTGCGGCCCTCTTCCCCGTTCACCGGGGCATCGAGGCTGGAGGTGGTGAGCGCCTGGCGCAACAGGCTGTCGAGCTCCTCGATCGGCATCTCCATCGCTTCCGCGATTTCCTTGCGGCTCGGCATGGCCCCGAGTTTGTGGGCCAGATCCAGGCTCACCTTGCGCACGGCGCTGAGGCGCTCCGCCAGATGCACCGGCAGCCGAATCGTGCGCGACTGGCAGGCGATGGCCCGGGTCATGCTCTGGCGAATCCACCAGAAGGCATAGGTGGAGAACTTGTAGCCGCGGGTGGGATCGAACTTCTCCACCGCCCGCTCCAGCCCCAGGGACCCCTCCTGGATCAGATCCAGCAATTCCAGACCCTTGCCCTGATATTTCTTGGCAACGCTCACCACCAGGCGCAGGTTGGCTTTCATCATCCGCTCCTTGGAGCGGCGGCCCAAACGAATCGTTCGCTTCTCCTTATCGGTGTAATTCTCGTCGCGATTGTCTTCGACAAGCCGCATCATGGCTTGCACCTGATTGCCCAATTCAATCTCTTCCGCCGGCGTGAGCAGGGGCACACGGCCGATGGTGGAGAGATACCAACTAATGGGGTCGCTGCTGCGCCGGCGACTGCTGGCGCTCGCGGATAGGCCCGAGGCTGTCATGAGCCCATTCCTGGAAAGTGGCAGAACTTTCCTACGCGTTTTGCAAAAACTGTTGTGGCTTCAGACACGCTTCAGCTTTCAGCAGCAAAACCACACACAACCGTTGAGACTCACGTGTTTGCGTGTGTTTTTCGTGACGCACTCTTGAAGATCTTTATGTTTATTGCGTGATTGCGCACAACATTTCGGCAACGGCCATGGCGGTGGCGCCGCCTATCCCCCGTTGCGCGGTGGCGGCGCACCCCGCTTGGGCATGGCTGAGGGCTGCCAGGGCCAGCAGGGCTGCATCGGCCCCCTGCCCCGCCGCCATGGCCCGGGCCCCCAGGCCGCCGGCATAGCCGGCGAGCACATCCCCCAGGCCGGCGCGGGCGGCGGCGGAGCAGGCCTGGCTGAGCTGCCAGCGGCGGCCATCGCCGGCGGCCACCACGCTGCGGGCCCCCTTGAGCAGCAGGCTGCAGGGGTGCTGCCCGGAGGCCTGTTCCGCCCCGCGGCGGGCGGCCTCCAGGGGTGGCAGTGCGGCCCACTGCGGGAACAGCCGTTGGAATTCGCCCGGGTGGGGGGTCAGCCAGGTGGGGCCAGCCCGATCGCGCAACCAGGCCAGGGGGTCGCGCTGGCACAGGCGGTTGAGGCCATCGGCATCGAGCACCAGCAGTCCGGAGAAGGCCTGGAGCCGTTGCCAGCTGGCCTGCTCGGTGGCGGTGGCGTCGACCTCAGCTCCCAGGCCCGGCCCCAACACCACCGCATCCAGGCGTTCCAGGGCCGCCTCCGGCAGCGCTGCCAGGCCCAGGCCGCCGGCGCCGTTTTCGGGCAGGGCTGCGCTGAGCACCACATGGGGCTGCAGGCTCCAGAGCTGCTCGGCCACCCCATCGGGCAGGGCGGCCCTGAGGCTGCCGCAGCCACTGGCGCTGGCCCCCTGCAGCGCCAGGGATGCTGCACCGCGGTAGCCGGAGCTGCCGGCGATCACCAGCAGGCGTCCGCGCTGGTATTTGGCGGCGGCGGGGTCGAGCCGTGTCCACGGGGCCGAGATCAGGTCGCCCTCCTGCAAGGCCAGCGGTTGGTGTCGGGGCAGTGTCTCCAGCAAGGGCTGGGGGAATCCCAGGTCGATGCGCTCCAGCTGCCCCAACCAACGCAGGGCGGGATCCTGCAGCCAGCCCTGTTTGATCAGGCCGATGGCCAGGGTGAGGCCGGCGCTGGCGGCGCAGTGCCCCAGGGGTTGGCCGCTGTCGGCGCAGAGGCCGGTGG
>BJHC01000026.1 GCA_014191535.1 Cyanobium sp.
GGTCGGCCCCCACCGCCAGCCGTGCCGCCAGCCGCTGGCGCGCGTGGGCGGCGATTTCATCGATGCCGGGGGTGTCCACCAGCTCCACCCCTGCCAGGCCCGGCACCGCCACGGCCCAGGGTTCCCGTTGCTGGCGGCGGGTGCAGCCGTGGGCCACATCGGTGGCGAACACGCTGCGGCCCAGCAGGGCATTGAGCAGGCTCGACTTGCCCACCCCCACCCGGCCGAACACGGCGACCCGCAGCCGCCGCTCCGCCAGGGCCCGCAGCTGCTGATCGAGGGCCTTGAGTTCCGGCCCCAGGGCCGCCCGCTCCCGGTCGCTCAGCCGCAGCTCGGCCCGCCACTGCCGCAGCAGCAGTTCCGAGCGTTCAGCGCTGGAGGGAGCACCCAAGGGTGGCGGGGCAGTCGGCATGCATTGAAGCGGTTGTGCCATCGTCGCGCTCAGGACCGCCCTGTGCCTCGGGGCCCCCATGCCGATCCCCATGTTGATGTCGCAGGACGTGTACGCCGAGCGCCGTGCCCGCTTCGTGGAAGCCCTGGGGGGCGCGGCGGCGGTGATTCCGGCGGCCCCCTTGGTGACGCACCACGCCGACTGCGAATGGCCCTTCCGCCAGAACAGCGATTTCTGGTACCTCACCGGGTTTGACGAGCCGGAGGCGGTGGCCCTGTTCCTGCCCCACCGGCCGGAGGGGGAGCGCTTTGTGCTGTTCGTGCAGCCCAGGGAAGCCAGCGCCGAGGTGTGGAACGGCTTCCGCTGGGGGTGCGAGGGGGCGGTGGAGCGCTTCGGTGCCGATCGGGCCCACCCCCGCAGCGAACTGGCGGAGCGGTTGCCCGATTACCTCAAGGGGGCGGAGGCGATCGCCTTCCGGGTGGGCCGCCATCCGGCGGTGGAGCCGCTGGTGCTGCAGGCCTGGGGTGCCCAGCTCGATCGGGCCCCCCGCAGCGGTGCGGCGGCCCTGGGGTTGGTGGCCCCCTGCCCGCTGCTGCACGGGCTGCGGCTGCGCAAGGCCCCCGAGGAGTTGGTGCGGATGCGCGAGGCGGCGCGGATTTCAGCGGAGGCCCATGAGCTGGCGCGCCAGGTGGCCCGGCCTGGCCTGAACGAACGCCAGGTGCAGGCGGTGATCGAGCAGCACTTCCTGGAGCAGGGGGCCCGCGGCCCCGCCTACGGCTCGATCGTGGCCGGCGGCGACAACGCCTGCGTGCTGCACTACACCGCCAACAACGCCGAGCTGCGGGACGGCGATCTGCTGCTGATCGACGCCGGTTGCTCCCTCAACGACTACTACAACGGCGACATCACCCGCACCTTCCCGATCAACGGTCGCTTCAGTGGCGAGCAGCGCGCCCTGTATGAGCTGGTGCTGGCGGCCCAGGAGGCGGCGGTGGCGGCGGTGGCACCCGGGCAGACCGCCGAGGGGGTGCATGACACGGCCGTGCGGGTGCTGGTGGAGGGCCTGCTGGACCTGGGGCTGCTCAGCGGCGACGCCGACGGGATCATCGAGCAGGGGGCCTACCGCCACCTCTACATGCACCGCACCGGCCATTGGCTGGGGCTGGATGTGCACGATGTGGGCGCCTATCGCCTGGGCGAACACCACGTGGCCCTGGAGCCGGGGATGGTGCTCACGGTGGAGCCCGGCCTCTACGTGAGCGATCGCCTGCCGGTGCCGGAGGGGCAACCCGCCATCGCCGAGCGCTGGAAGGGTATCGGCATCCGCATCGAGGACGACGTGGCGGTGACCGACCACGGCCACGAGAACCTCACCGCGGCGGCCCTGAAGGCCCCCGTGGCCCTCGAGCGCTGAGCCGGGGGGCGGTCGCCCTCAGGCCAACAGCTGCTCCAACACCGTCAGCACCTGATCGGTGCGATCCAGCAGCCGATCGGCGCCGGCGGCCTGCAGCTGCTGGCCGTAGTGCTCCCGCTGGGCGGATGCGGCAGCGGCCTGCAGGTGGGGCGGCGGCACCGCCAGGCTGATGAACCGTTGCTGGGGCCGCTGCTCCCGGGCGCGGGCCACGGTGAGCACATCGGCCACGGTGTCCCCCAGGTAGGCCACGGGGGCGGCCGCTGCGCCGAGGGGGGCCTGCAGCAGCTGTTCCGCCAGCCGCAGCAAGCCGGTGGGATCGGGTTTGTCGGGGGCGTCCCCCATGGCGATCAGCGGCGGTGCCGCCAACCCCAGCCGCTGTTCCAGCACGAAGCGCGCCGAGGGGGGCTCCGCGCCGCTCACGAACCCCCAGCGCACGCCGGCGGCACTGAGCTGCTCGAACAGGTGCTGGTCCACCAGCAGCGGTTCGCTGCCGATGAACCCGCGCCACTGGGCCGGGTCGCCCTCCGGATCGCCGCCGAAATAGAAGCCGTTGAACACCTCCACCAGCGCAGCAAACGGCGGCAGGGGCTCCAGCCCCCCCCGGCGCAGCAATTCCAGGGAGGCCTCCCAGTCGTTGTTCCAGCGGCCTTCCGCCTTGAGCCCGTCGATGGCGGCAGGCTCCGGCCGCACCCCGCTGTAGTGGTGCACCGTTTCCACAATCGCCCGGCGGTAGCTGCCCCCCACATCACGGATCACACCGTCGATGTCGAACAGCAGAACGGCCCGGGGCGTCAGGGTGGCGGCAACAGCGGCTGGTAGGTTAGTCGTTTGTCACTTCAGTCTTGAGCGCTGACACCATGAGCACCGAGAGCGCTGAAAGCGCCGTGGCGACGGCCGCTGCCGAGGTTTCCGCTGAGGACACCACCGAAGGCCGTCCCGTGCTGCGTGGTGCCAGTGCCGTGCTGGCGGCGGCCACCATCGATGAGAACGGTGTTCCCTCCGGCCGCACCCCCAAGGCTGATGAGGGTCGCTTCCTGCTGAAGATCCTGTGGCTGCCCGACAACGTGGCCCTGGCGGTGGATCAGATCGTGGGTGGCGGCCCCAGCCCCCTGACCGCCTACTTCTTCTGGCCCCGTGAGGACGCCTGGGAAACCCTCAAGACCGAACTCGAGGGCAAGAGCTGGATCACCGACAACGAGCGCGTTGAGATCCTCAACAAGGCCACCGAGGTGATCAACTACTGGCAGGAGGAGGGCAAGGGCAAGAGCCTCGACGAGGCCAAGCTCAAGTTCCCCGACGTCACCTTCTGCGGGACCGCCTGATCCCCATCGCCCCCGCTCCGGCGGGGGCTTTTTGTTGGCCTCCCCTATTGGCGCGCCTTCAGCACCTGGTTGAAGCCGCTGGCGGTGATCAGCGCCGGCTGCGTGGCGGTGTCCACCACAAAGGAGCGCGATTCGCTCTGGGTGCTGCCATCGGGATACACGAACGTCACCACCCCCTGCAGGGACACCACGGCGCCGCTGCGGCCGATCTCGCGCAGGTCTGACACGTTCACCCGTTGGAACTGGTTGAAGAAGGCCGGGTCGAACTGATCCGCGGCACCACCACCGATCAACTGCCGTGCCGCCTCGCCGTTGCCGTTGGAGAGATCGCTGTACAGCTGCTGCACCGTGGCGATGGCGTTGTCCAGGGCGGCCTGCTGCAGGTCTGGGGCCGGCGGCGGCAGCTGCGTGGCGGTGCTGTCGGGCTGGGGGCCGGGGGTGCTGGCTTGGTCCTGGGCGGCGGGCTGGGGCAGCAGCGGCAGCCCCTGACGGCTGAGCAGCAGCCAGGTGATCAGCCCGGCCAGCCCCACCGCCAGCACCCCGGCGAGGAACCCCAGGGCCGCCACCAACCCCTGCCCCGATGCCGGCGGGGCTGGTGGGGCCGGTGCGGCGAGCGAGGCTGCTGAGGGGGCTGGCGGTTCGGCAGCGGGCATGGCCGATTCCGCTTCCGCTGCTCCGCTGGGGCCCGCTTCCGCCAGGCCCAGCAGGCCCCGCAGCACCGCCTCCATGCGGGCGCAGATGGCCGGGGTGAACACGGGGTTGAGTTCCTGCTGGAGCCGCAGCAGCAGGCGCCCATCGGCGGGCAGGGGGGGCTGCTGGCTGAGGGCGTTGCCGCAGGCCGGTGTCATCACCAGGTATTTCAGGGCCGGCAGCAGGGCCCCCTGGCTGTCGCCGCAGTAGTCGCCCACCAGCGCCTGCAGGCGCCTTCCGTCGCAGCTCAGGCCGCGCTCCAGATCAGCGAGAACCTGGCGCCGCAGGGCGGCTCCCAGCTGGTGGTCGTTCATCGGGCCGAGGGGGTGCCGCAGGCATCTTGCCGCCTGCGTCGCGCCAGAGGGTGGCCAGGTGCTGCTCCAGGGGTGGGCAGGCTCGCAGCGGGCTGCGCTGACTGCGGGCCAGCAGGGCGCCGAGGGGATCCCGCTCCGGGGCGGCCAGGAGCCGCTGCCCCAGGGTGGGATCGCGCTGCAGCTGCAGCAGCTGGGCGCGGCGTGGGGTGAGGTTGGCCCGGATGCGGCTGGGGTCGGCGCAGAGGGCCTGCTGTTGCTGCAGCACGGGATCGGGCCGGGGGGCGGGCCGCTGCGCCAGGCGGCTCCCCACCACCAGCGCCGTGGCGAGGGCCACAGCCCCGCTGCCCAGAGCGAGTGTCAGAGCGGCCCGCCGGCGCCATTGGCCACCGGGGCCCGGTTGCGCGCGCCGGCCGATGGCCAGGGAGACATCGTCACCACTGCCCTGGCGGGTGATCTGCTCCAGACCGTGCTCCAGCTGCTGGGGATCGTCCAGGTCGACCACCTGGCTGCACAGGGCCAGAAAATCGGCATCGCTGGCGCACGATTTGCGCACCCCATCGGTGCTCAGCACCAGGCCCCGCAGCTGCGGCTGGGCTTCCAGGGGCTGCAGTTGGGCCCGCGGGGCGCACAGGGCAGCCGCCTGGGGCAGGCAGAGGCTGGCGGTGGCCTCCGCAGCGGCCCGGGCGCCGAGGCTCTCCTCCTGGCTGATCAAGGCTGCGTCCCCAGTGCGGTGGACGGCCACCAGGTCCCAGTCGCCCAGGCCCGTGCAGCCCCACCACTGCGGCGCCAGCAGCACCAGCCCCAGGGTGCAGCCGTAGGCCACCGGTTCCAAGGGGTCGGCGTTCTGGGGCTGGTGGCGCCAGTCGTCGGCGATCGCCGCCTGCCAGCGGCCCTGAATCGTGGCCGGCAGCCCCTCGCACAGCAGGTGCCGCCAGGTGGTGCTGTCGCCGAGGGGGGTGCGCTGCAGGGCTTCCGCGACGGCGCGTTTGGCCTCCCGGCAGGCCAGAGCACTGCCCCGATCGCTCAGCCAGGAGCGGCTGGAGCCATGGCCATCGGCCACCGCCAGCAGCTGCAGGGCTTCCCCGCTGGGGCCGCTGAGCTCGGCGCTGAGGCTGGTGTCCTGACAGGGTTTTCCCTGGCGGCGGTGGGCGGCGCCGATCACGCTGCAGGCCCGTGGCGCCAGCCAGGCGGGGGTCACCACACCAGGGGGCCGACGTCGTCGGTGGGATCCAGCACGGTGGGCGGCAGGTCCGGCAGGGGGATGTTGCCGCCGCTGCTGTCGCCCTGCACCTGGCTGGCGGGCATGGACGCCGCCCCCACCACGGCGGTGGAAGCCCACTGGATGTACTGGGCCAGGCTGGTGGCGTTGCTGGCCTGCAGCGGGCGCCGCGGCGAGCGTCCACCGCCGGGCGGTTCGGGTCCGATGAACTGCTGCAGCACCTCCAGATCGGCGTCGTGGCCGAGGGCGATGGCCAGGCGCACGGCCTTCTGGGCCCAGGGCTGACGCATCAGCGTGGCCAGGCCCGTTTCGAAATCATCGGTGGGCTGGCCATCGGAGATCAGCACCAGCACCGGCGGCAGGGCCCGCTCCTCCATGGGGGGCGACTGCAGCACCTCCGCCAGCCGCTCCAGGGCCTCGCCCATCGCCGTGATGCCGCCGGCCTCCAGATCGCGCCATTGCAAGTGGTCCACCGGTGTGGGCTGCTCCAGGTGCCATTCCGCCCGGTCGGCGAAGCGCAGGGCGCGCACCAGCACCCGTGCCTCCGGGTTCTCGCGGGCCACCTCCGCCATGCCCGGCAGGGATTGGCGGATCGCCTGGTTGAGGGCCTGCATCTTGCCCTGGGCGGCCATGGAGCCGGAGCAGTCGCAGAGGTAGATGAAATGCAGCGGCCGGTTGCTGAGCCGAACGTTGGGGAAGGGCATGGCCGAGGGTCCTCCGGTTCAGGGGCGCAGCACGGTGATCGGGCCGGCGCCGCTGCGGAGCTGCTGCAGGGCCGCGAGATTACAGGTTTTGCCGGGGGCCAGGTCGATCGTCTGGCCGTTGCTGAGTTGGCCCTGCCAGGTCTCGGCGCTGAGGTTCTGCAGCCCCAGCAGCTGGGGATCCTCCGGGTGGCTCACCAGCCGTGCCAGGGGCTGGTGAAGGGTGATCGGCCCCCAGGGATCGGCGTGGTGCCGGTGCAGTTCGTTGCCAACGGCTGCGGTGACGCGGCCGTTGGCCAGTTGCAGCTGCACCGGGGGCGGCAGGGGCGTGCCGCACTGCCAGCAGGCACCGGGGGCGGCGGGGTTGGGAAAGGTTTCCTGGCCGCAGTGGGGGCAGAGCTGGCGTTGGTCGAGGCAACGGCTCAGCTGTTGGGTCCACTGGCCCGTGAGGGGCCGCCGATCCGGATGGCGCAGGCCCGGCCCGAAGCACTGCTCAAACAGCTGCTGCAGCGGCCGCGGGTAAATCGGCCAGGTCACCACGGCGGCGGCGTGCTCCTCGGGGTGGGGCCGGTTGGCGGGGTCGTTGGGATCAAAGATGAACAGCGCCTCCTCGCCATAGAGGCGGCGGCGGGCCGGTTCATCCAGGCAGCGGATCGCCAGCTCCCGCTGGCCGCGGAAGGGGTCATGGCGGGTGATCAGCCGGAAGATCAGCACCGCCAGGGAGAACAGGTCGCTGCTGGCACCCGGTTTGGCCTGCCCGAGCAGCACTTCTGGGGCCATGAAGCCCGGGGTGCCCAGCACGGAGCCGCCCCCCTGGCCGTCGATGTCGACGTTGTCGTTATCGCAGATCAGCACCCGGCCACTGCTGGGCTCCAGAAACAGATTGCCCAGGGAGATGTCCTTGTAACAGAGCCCCTTGAGGTGCAGGTGGTGGAAGCCATCCGCCAGGTGGAAGCAGGCCCGCAGCACGTTCTGGAGGCTGATCTCCAGCTGACCGCCCGCGTGCTGGTGGGCCCCCACGAAGCCCGCTGGCCGCAGGGCCATCAGGTAGCCGACCCCGGCCTTGGGGTGGCGGATCAACGGCCGGCTGGCCGCCGTGGGCTCCAGCAGCGCCAGGGGCCAGAGGAAGTCGCCGTTGGGGGCCCCCAGGGCGATGCTCTGGCGCAGGCGCCGCGGCAACTGCGGGTCCCGTGCCAGGCAGGCGGGCAGGTACCACTTCAGGGCCAGTTGCTCACCGCCGCAGCTCACCGCGTACACCTGCCCCTGGGTACCGCCCCCCAGGGCCCGCTGGATCTGCAGCGGTTGATCCAGCCCCTCGAACCGCAGGCTGGCGCCCTCCGGCAGCAGGCCGGTCATGGGGTGTCCGCCGCCTGGCCGATGGCCTTGCGAATGCCGTTGCGGTGGGCGAGGGCCGTGCGGCGGTTGGCAAAGCTGTGGCGCAGGGCGCGGCCGTCCCGCAGCACCAGCACCAGACGGTGTTGCTTGCGGGAGCCCAGCAGGATCCAACCGGCCAGGGCCGCCAGTTGTAGGGGCCAGAACAGCAGCGGGAACGGCAGCAGCAGCAGCCCCCCCAGACACAGCAACAGCCACCAGCTGAAGATGTGGGGGTGCTGGGGCAGGCTCTGCACCGCCGCCGAGCGGATCGTGGCCACCGCCACGCTCTGCCCAGCCACCGTCACGCTGGTGGGTGGGCGCACCGGGGCCGCGGCGGCGACGGGCGCCTCAGCAACCGGAGGCGTTGGCGAAGGCGCGCGCTCTGGTGTTGGCGGGGCGGCTGAGGCTGCCTTGGCCTGGAGTTCGAACACCAGCACCGGCCCCTGGGGCCCCAGGCGGATCTCGTCGCCGTCGTCGAGGCGGCGGCAGTGCTGCACCCGCTGGCCCTCCAGGAAGGTGCCATCGCGGCTCTGCCACTCGCACACCAACCAGCCCTGGCTGCGGGAGAACCGCACCACGGCGTGGTGGTCGGACACCTCCCCCTGGCTGGCGAGGCAGAGGCGGTTGCTGCTGGCCCGGCCGATGGTGAGCGGTTGTGCCGGATCCAGGGGGGCGCTCTTGCGCCGGTCGCTGGCCAGCACCAGCCGGGCGGTGGGGGCGCTCATGGTTCCCCGCGGCGGCGGCGCCACCACAGCTGCCAGTCATCGCGCAGGTCGTTCCACCAGCCCCCATCCCCCTGGCGCTGGGGCACCACCCGGCCCGGGAACAGCAGCGCCTTGCTGGCCAGGGCCAGGGCGATCAGCACCATCAGCAGCAGCACCCAGCCCGGGATCGCCCCCACCCAGGTGGCGGCGAAGAAGGCGCGCAGGGCATACAACCCGATGGTGAACGCCAGCCAGAGCCGGAAGGGTTCCCAGGGGTCCCGCTGGCGCTGCACCGCTTGGCCGCAAGAAGGCTGGCCGTAGCCTATGGCCGGGCCGCAGCACCCGCCTGAGCATCCCCTCGCGCTTCGATCCGCTCCTGGCCCGCTTGGCGCCCCCCGCGATGCGCCAGGCCTGGCTGCAGCTGGCCCGGGCCGCTTGGCAGGGGCCCTGGACTGAGCGTCCCGCCGCCATCCGTGCCGCCTGGGGCCCCCTCACCGAGCGCCAGGCCCTGGTGGAACTCTGGGTGGGCGGGTCGCGGATCACCGCCCTGCCCCTCGGTGACCAGCGGGTGCGCTTGGGCCGTGATCCCAGCTGTGAGCTGCCCCTGGAGGATCCCAGCCTCAGCCGGGTGCACGCCATCCTCGAGCGCCAGAGCCCCAGCGACCGCGACTTCAGCCTCGAGGACTTCAACTCCGCCAACGGCCTGTTCCATCGCGATCGGCGCATTCGTGCCATTCACCTGCGCCACGGCGATGTGGTGCGGCTGGGGTCGCCGCTGAAGGATCAGGCGCCGGAACTGCGCTACCACCAACCCCGCAGTCCGCTCGAGCAGGCGGTGCATCGCCTGGGCCTGGCGGCCCTGGCGGGTTCAGCGGTGCTGGTGAGCGGCATGCTGCTGGCGGCCAGCATCGGCGGCGGCTCCCGCATCCGCTCGATCTCCGGGCCGGTCAAGATTTTTGCCGCCAGCGGCCAGCAGATCGATGGCCAGCAGGGTTCCGCCACGGCCCTGCC
This sequence comes from Cyanobium sp., assembly GCA_014191535.1. Classification (GTDB taxonomy): domain Bacteria; phylum Cyanobacteriota; class Cyanobacteriia; order PCC-6307; family Cyanobiaceae; genus Vulcanococcus. The sequence continues at coordinate 9,141 of BJHC01000026.1, forward strand.
CAGCCTGGGGGCCTATCCCCTGCACCTGCGGCAGGCGCTGATGGCCTCGGAGGAGGCGCGCTTCGGTTGGAACAGCGGCATCGATCTGTTCGGCACCCTGCGCTCCGCGCTGCTGGGCACCGGCGGCGGCAGCGGTCTCACCCAGCAGGTGGCCCGCATGGTGTACCCCGATGTGGGCCGCGATCTGAGCCTCACCCGCAAGCTGCGGGAGCTGTGGGTGGCTCTGCAGCTGGAGGTGGGCTTCAGCAAGAACCAGATCCTCAAGCTGTATCTGGATCGGGCCTACCTGGGGTTGGGCACCGAAGGCTTCGAGCAGGCGGCCCAGCTGTATTTCCGCAAGTCGGCCACGGATCTGGATGTGGCCCAGTCGGCCTTCCTGGTGGGTCTGCTGCCCAGCCCCAATGGCTACAGCCCCTGCAATCCCGACGACCCCGGTGCCGGGCTGGAGCGGCGCAACCTGGTGCTGAAGCTGATGCACGAGCAGGGCTGGCTCAGCGATCAGGCCCTGATCGATGCCCAGCGGCGCCCCCTCAACATCGACCCCTCCGCCTGCCGGGAGTCGAGCTACAGCAGCTACCCCTTCTTCAGCGATTACGTGATCGGGGAGCTGGAGGGCACCCGTTTCGGCCTCGACCTCAGCGGCCCCGATGCCGGCGGCAACTACGCGGTGATCAGCACCATCCAGCCGGCCCTGCAGCAGCTGGCCCAGGAGCAGCTCAAACGGTTTCTGGAGGGGCCCGCCGCCGCCGCGGGCCTCACCCAGGGGGCCCTGATCACGGTGAACACCGAAACCGGCGCGATCCTGGCCTATGTGGGGGGCGGTGATTACGGCCGCTCCAGCTTCGATCGGGTGCAGGCCCTGCGCCAGCCGGGCTCCACCTTCAAGCTGTTCCCCTACCTGGCGGCCCTGGCGGCGGGGGTCTCCCCCAGCGCGTCCATCTCCTGTGCGCCCCTCAGCTACGTGGCGGGTTGCCGTGGCGGTGGCGGCAGCACCAGCGTGGCCCAGGGGCTGGCGGCGTCCGAAAACGTGGTGGCGCTGCGGCTGGCGGAGCGGGCCGGCCTGGCACAGGTGGTGAAGCTGGCCCGCCGCCTGGGGATCACGACCCCCCTGGAGCCCGACTTCAACACCATGCTGGGGGGCCGCGAAACCTATCTCTACGAGCTGGCGCGGGCCTATGCGGTGGTGGCCAACGGCGGCCTGTCCGTGCCGATGCACGGGGTGAGCCGCATCTACGACCTGGGCATCTGCCAATCGGTGAAGAGCCTGGATCGCTGTCCGCCCCGGGGAATCACGGTCCCGATCGGCGAACGGGCCCGTCAGCTGATCCCCGCCGACGTGGCCGCCAGCATGGACCAGCTGCTGGCCGGGGTGGTGCAGGGGGGCACGGGCCGGGCCGCGGCGGTGGTGCCCGACGCCCGCGGCAAAACCGGCACCACCAACAACGGCGTCGATGTGTTGTTCATCGGCTATTCCCCATCGATGAAGCTGCTCACCGCCATCTGGATGGGCAACGACGACAACCGCCCGGCGGCCGCCGCCAGCGGTGCCCTGGTGGCGGAGCTCTGGGGGCGGTACATGCAGCGGGTGGCTAGCGCAGCGCCCCCAGCCAGCTGACCAGGGCCCAGCCCAGTCCGCCCATTAGCCCCCAGGCCCAGCTGGAACTCAGCAGCCGCTGCAGGGGCGTGCTCTCGTCATCCCCCTGGCGTGGCAGTTGCCAGCCCAGTTGCAGGGCTCCGTACACCAAGAGCAGCACCCAGGCGGGAATGCTCAGCCCCAGGCTGGAGAAGCCCAGTTCGCGCCAGCGCAGCAAGCTCAGCCCCGCCGCCAGGGCGATCAGGGCGCTGACCGCGCCGCTGGCCCCACTCCAGCGCCGCTGCACACCCCACCGCTGGGCCAGGGCGGCGGCGGGGGCCAGGCAGGCCAGGGCCGTCAGGCAGTAGCGCAGCACCACATCGCTCAGCTGCAGGGGGGAGTTGCCCAGCAGCAGGGCCAGCAGGATCAGGTTGGTCACCGCTTCAGGGCCGTTGGCGTGCAGCCAGGGGTTGCTGAGCCAGCGCCAGGCCTGATGGGGGTCGCCGCTCTGGCTGCTGTCGAGCCACCAGCGCCGCGGCAAGCCTTTGAGCGGGCCCAGGCTCAGGGCCTGCAGCAGCCCCAGCACCACCACCAGGGCCATGCCGCCGCTCCAGCCCCAGCCCTCCAGCAGTTCCCGATCGAGGGCGCTGCCGGCCCAGCAGAGCACCAGGGCACCGCTGGCGGCCAGGGCCAGGCCTGGGGCCAGGGCCCGCCAGCCTTCATCCTTCGCTGCCGGCGCGGGGGCCGTGGTTACCCCCGGTGCTGGGGCCGCGGCAGTGGCCGGCGCTTCGGCCCCCAGCCCCGTGGCCGCCTCCAGCAGATCCAGCAGTTCCCGCTCGATGGCGGGGGCATAGGTGCGGCTCAGTTGC
>BJHC01000027.1 GCA_014191535.1 Cyanobium sp.
CACGGTGCTGCGGGCCGCCTACCGCCACGCCCCCTGTGTGGATGTGCTGCCGGTTGGCACCTACCCCTCCACCAAGTGGGTGCGGCAAACCAACAGGGCCCTGTTGTCGGTGCAGGTGGACCCCCGCACGGGGCAGCTGATCGTGCTCAGCGCCATCGACAACATGGTCAAGGGTCAGGCCGGTCAAGGGGTTCAGTGCCTCAACCTGATGGTTGGCCTCCCCGCGGAAACCGGGCTGCCCCTGTTGCCCTTCTATCCCTGAGCCGGCGTCAGCAATCCCAGCCGCTGGGCCGCCAGCTGCACCGCCAGGGGCACGATGCGATGTTCCTGGTGGTGGATGCGCTGCGCCAAGGTCTCCCGGGTGTCGTCCATGGCGATGGGAACCGCCGCCTGCACCAGGATCGGACCACTGTCCACCTCCTCGCGCACCAGGTGAGCCGTGCAGCCCGTGAGGGTGACGCCAGCCGCCAGGGCCTGCTCGATGGCACGGGCGCCGCGGAAACTGGGCAGCAGCGAGGGATGAATGTTCAGCAACCGGTCGGGGAACGCCTGAATCAGCTCGGCGGTCACGATGCGCATCCAGCCCGCCATCACCACCAAATCCACCTGGACGTCTTGAAAGGCCTGCGCCAGGGCCTGATCGAGCAGCTCCCGGCTGGCAAACAGGCGGTGATCCAACAGCCGCCAGGGCACCCCCAGATGCTCCGCCCGTTGCTGGGCGCCACAGCCCGGGTTGTTGACCACCAGCAGGGCCACTTCGGCCGGCAGCGTGCCATCACCACAGGCGTGCACCAGGGCCTCAAAATTGCTGCCCGCCCCTGAGGCCATGACCCCGAGCCGCAGCGGTCGGGATGCCGCCAGGGGCCCAGCTGGTGACAACGGCCACTGGACGGCCCTTTCGAGCTCGCTAGGGTCTGAAAAAGCGGGCGTCGGGCCATGTCCCATCTCTCCATCCTGCCAACGGTTCTGCGGGACGAAACCCTGTTGGCATCGGCCCTTGAGGAACTGCAGCTGCCGGTGGTTCCTGGGGGCTGCCTGCGGGGCTTCGCCGATGAGCAGGAGGCCGTGACCCTGCAAACCCAGCTGCCGGGGGGGCTTTGGATCGGCTGGCGCCGGCAGGAGGATGGATCACTCGCCCTGGTGGGCGATCTGCAACGGCTGGGCCAAACCCAGTCGCCGCAACAGTTGATCGGCCGCATCACCCGCTGCTACGCCACGCTGCTGGCCCTGCGATCGGCCAGTGAACCCTGGGCCCAGTCCTTCGATCCGGCCACCGTTCACGTCACGGTCTGAGAACGGGGTGGTTGAGGTTCAGCTCGATTGTCGCGACCCCCAACGCCACCTGGTGGGGGTCCGCCTCTCCGTCGCGCCCCGACAGGAACGCCTGCGCCTGCGCTTGCCGGCCTGGACGCCGGGCTCCTATCTCATCCGTGACTATGTGCGCCACCTGGAGGGGCTGCAAGCGCACCAGGGGGGCCTTGCCCTTCCCCTGGAGCGGCTGACGCCCGCCAGCTGGGAGCTCGTCTGCAACCCCACGGAAGGCCCCATCGAACTGAGCTATGGGGTGATGGCCACCGAACTGTCGGTGCGCACGTGCCACATGGATGCGCAGCACGCCTTCCTGGCCCTGGCGGCCGTGGTGCTGGAGCTGGAGGGGGAGCGCTGGTCGCCCCATCGTCTGCAGCTGACCCTGCCCAGCGGCTGGCAGGCCTTCGTGCCCTTGCCCGCTGATGACCAGGGGGGCTGGTGTGCCCGCAGTTTTGATCAACTGATCGACACCCCTATCGAAGCGGGGCCCCACCAGCCGATCGCGTTTGCCGTGGGGGACATCCCCCACCGCTGGGTCACCTGGGGCGGCTGTGCCGGCGGTGCCGATTGGCTGTTGGCGCGGTTCCCCTCCCTGATCAGCGATGTTCAGCAGGTCTGCCTGCGCTGCTGCCAGCTCATGGGGGTGGAGCGCCCCGCCAGCGACGGCTATCTGTTCGTGTTGCACCTGCTGGATGAGGGCTACGGCGGGCTCGAACACGACGACAGCACCGTGCTCGTGTACGGGCGGCAGCGCTTTGAGCAGCCCCAGGGCTATCGCCGTTTCCTGCAACTGGTGGCCCATGAGTACCTGCACCAGTGGAATGTCCGCCGGCTGCGTCCCCAGGAGCTCAGCCCGATCGACTACCACCAGCCTGCGGTGGTGCCCACCCTCTGGTTTGCCGAAGGCATCACCAGCTACGTCGACCAGTTGCTTCCGCTTGCCGCCGGTTTGAGCAGCGCCGCTGATCTGCTGCTGGATCTGGGGGAAGACCTCAGCCGTTACAAGCTCACACCGGGACGGCACGTCCAGAGCCTGCGCACCAGCAGCCAGGAGGCCTGGGTGAAGCTGTACAAGGCCGATGCCTACTCGGCCGACAGCCAGGTGAGCTACTACCTCAAGGGTGCCGTCGTGGCCCTGTGCCTGGATCTGCACCTGCGGCGCGACGGAGCCTCTCTACCCCTGGTTCTGCAACAGCTCTGGCGCAGCCATGGGCGTTGCGGACGCGGCTACAGCGAGGCGGATCTGATCCAGGCCTTTGCCCACCACAGCCCAGCCCTGGCCACCCAGTTACCCGCCTGGCTGGAGGGAGTCGACGATCCCGATCTGGATGGCTACCTGTTCGATGTGGGGCTGCGGTTGGAGCCGGAGATGGGGAGCACACCATGGGCGGGGCTCAGCCTGCAACGCAAGGAGGGATCCCTCGTGGCCCAGCGGGTCTGGAGGGATGGTCCTGCGGAACGGGCGGGGGTGATGGTCGGCGACGAGGTGTTGGCCCTGGAGGGCCAGCGGTTGCGACAACCGGCTGAACTCGCCGAGGTGTTGCAGGCCGATGCTCCCCAGACGCTGTTGATCTGCCGTCGCTCTCAGGTTCTCCCCCTGCGCCTGCAGGCGCAGCCCCCCGCTGTGGAGCGTTACCGCTTGGTGGAGCAGGCCTCCATCAGCGCTGAGCAGCGCGAGGCCCAACGGCGCTGGTTGGCCCTTGACCACGGTCGTGGCGCGAGCCCGACCGCGGAGGCGCTGGCCACAGCATGATGAATCCGTTCACCAGCCAGCGACGTCAGGCGGCCCTGGGTTGGGGCCTGCTCGCCGTGACCGGTGCCGCAGCCCTCTGCGGCGTCGCCCTGGTGCTGCAGAACCTGCGGGACCACGGTGCGTTGGTGCTGCAGCCGCAGCGGCAGCGTGTTCCAGATCCCCCCGCCCAGGCGGCCTGGATCAGCCCGCTCCGGCGGCAATGCCACAGCGGCGACCCAAGCCTGCGTCAGCGGTTGTTGACCCTTCAGCAAACCCTGCCCCAGCGGCTGGAGCGCCTGCGGATCAACCCCAGCAATTACGCCGAGCGTCTCGGGCGTGATGCCTACGGCAACCCCCTGGACACCACGCCGTCCTTGGTGGTGCTGCATGAAACCGTCTACGGCCTGGGCTCGGCCATCAACACCTTCACCACCCACCACCCGCAGGATGCGGACCAGGTCAGCTACCACCTGCTGATCGGGGAGCAGGGGCGCGTGGTGGAAACCCTGGATCCCTCCAAGCGGGCCTTCGGCGCCGGGTACTCCGCCTTCCGGGGCCGCTGGGTGATCACCAATCCCGCCATGGCCGGCTCGGTGAACAACTTCGCCCTGCATCTCAGCCTCGAGACCCCCCTGGATGGGGAAGACAGTGAACCGGGCCACAGCGGCTACAGCACCAGTCAGTACGACAACCTGGCGGTGGTGCTGGCCGACTGGATGCGCCGTTATCGCATTCCCTTCGACGCCATCACCACCCATCGGCATGTGGATCTGGGGCTCGAACGGGCTGATCCCCGCAGTTTTGATTGGGCAGCCCTGCAACGGCGTCTGGCGGCCCTTGGGGCCCTCTGCTGAATCAAGCTCAGATCAGCGGTGAAATCGGCTTCTTGCGCTGGCTGAACACCAAGCCATGCAGTTCCGGATCCTGCATGTAGCGCAGGATCCGAGCCGGGTAATCGAGCTTGCCGTTGTGCAGGTAGGCCAGGGTGGCCACGGTCTTGGCGTGTTGCCGCTGGCCGCTCACGTTGTGGGTGGCGCTCGGATCCTGCTCCAACAGCCTGAGCAGGCGGGACAGCTTGCCCGCCAGGAGGGCCACGTTGCGATCGGGATCCAACAAGGCTTCCCGGGCAGCAGCCACCTGCTCCGCCGTGGGGTTCTGGGGCAACAAGCCCTGCTTCACCAGCTCACTCACCCCGAGCTGGGCCGGCCCCAGGGTGCTGAACAAACCGGAATGGGCGGCGATGGGCAGCCCCTCGCCGGGTTTGGCGTGCTGGATCTCATCGAACAGGATGGCCGTGAGCAGCATCGGATTGATGCCGGTTCGGCGGCTCACCTGCTGCACCACGGGCTGCAGATCATGCAACTGGGTGAGGGCGTGGTTGCGAACGGGCGTCAGCTGATCCACCCCATGGGTGAACAACTGCGCCAGACGGGGTTGGGGACCGTGGACGCCGAAACGACGCTGCAGCTCCCGGATCTCATCGGGACTGAAGGTGGTTGGATCGAGGCGGTCAGCCGCCGGCAGCACACTGCGCAACGGGGCAAGGCTGGGGCTGCCCCACTCGCTGAAGCCGAGACCCACCAGCAGGGCCAGGGTGAGCAGCCGCTTCAACCCCTTCGGCGGTCGCACAGCGGTGGCGCGAAACAGAAGCCCGCCCCGGCTCTGGCGATCAGGCCCAGAACAGAACCAGCGGTTCGGAAGCTTCAGGTTTGCTACTGAATTTACGGAATCTTACGAACACTTCCGTTGCTTGCCCAGGGGGGTCTCGGGATGTGTGGCTGTCCACACAGTCGCGCTTCGGACTTGTCGTTTTAGGCGATTGGACCCGAACAGGGGTATCCCCCAGCGGCTTTCACGGATAGCGTCGCCTCGCCGCTTACTGCCACCGGCTTCCATGACCCCCCTCCCCCCTGCTCCCGGCTTGGATCCCCAAAGCCAGTGGCAGCGGTTCTGCAGCCTGCTTTGGCACGACACCGGGATGGGGTTCTGGCTGGACGTCAGCCGCATGGGCCTCGATGCGGCCGGGCTGGAGGCGATGCGGCCCCGGTTTGACCAGGCCTTTGCCGCCATGGATGCCCTCGAACAGGGCGCCATCGCTAACCCCGATGAGCAGCGGCAAGTGGGCCATTACTGGTTGCGCACGCCCCAGTTGGCGCCAGACCCAGCCAGTGCCGGCCACATCCAGGCGGAAGTGGACCGGATTGAAGCCTTTGGCCGAGAGGTGCTCAGCGGCGCCATCGCCCCGTCCCCCGGCCAACGGTTCACCGATGTGCTGTGGATCGGCATCGGCGGATCGGGGCTCGGCCCGCTGTTGATGATCCGAGCCCTGCAGGATCCTGGCTCCGGTCTCCCCTTCCATTTCTTCGACAACGTCGATCCCGACGGCATGCGCCGCACCCTGGCCTCGCTCGGGGAGCGTCTGCGCACCACCCTGGTGATTGTGGTCAGCAAGTCGGGGGGCACCCCGGAACCCCACATCGGCATGCTGCAGGCCCGCCGCGCTGTCGAAGCCGCCGGTGGCCAGTGGATCCAGCAGGCTGTGGCCGTCACGATGCTGGGCAGTCGCCTCGATCAGGAGGCCGAGCAGGGCGATTGGCTGGCCCGGTTCGACATGTTCGATTGGGTGGGGGGACGCACCAGCATCACCAGTGCCGTGGGCCTGTTGCCCGGCGTGCTGATCGGCTCCGATATCCGGGCCTTCCTCACGGGTGCTGCCGCGATGGATGCGGCCACCCGTGATCACGATCTGTTCAGCAACCCCGCCGCCCTGTTGGCCGCCTCCTGGTATCAGGCCGGTGGCGGCCGTGGTCAGCGGGACATGGTGGTGCTGCCCTACCGCGATCGGCTTGAGGTGTTCAGCCGCTATCTGCAGCAGCTGGTGATGGAAAGCCTGGGCAAAAAGCTGGATCGCAACGGCCAGGTGGTGCATCAGGGCTTAGCCGTGTACGGCAACAAAGGCTCCACCGACCAACACGCCTACGTGCAACAACTGCGCGATGGCGTCGACAACTTCTTCGTCACCTTCATCGAAGTGCTGGAGGATCCCGGCGACATTCCCCCGCTGGAGGGGGAGAACCCTGGCGACTTCCTCGATGGATTCCTGCAGGGCACCCGCTCGGCCCTGACCGAAGAGGGGCGCCTCAACCTGAGCATCACCCTGCAGCGGCTGGATGCCTCCAGCCTGGGGGCCCTGATCGCCCTGTTTGAACGGGCCGTTGGCCTCTACGGGGAGCTCGTGAATGTCAACGCGTATCACCAGCCGGGCGTGGAAGCCGGTAAAAAAGCCGCTGCGGCACTGCTGGATCTGCAAGCGCGGCTCGAGCAGGCCATGGCGGACCAGCAGGAGCACACCCTGACGGATCTGCAACAGCGCATGGGGCTGGATTCACCCGAATCGCTGTACTGGATCCTGCGTCACCTGTGTGCCAACCGCCGCCACATTGATGCCCGCGGCGACTGGGGCAACCCCGAAACGTTGGTGTTCAAGCACGACTGATCCCCCTCAGGGGACGAGGTTCACCAATTTTCCAGGCACCACGATCACGCGGCTGGGGGCTTTGCCCTCCAGCCACTTGGCGGCGATGTCGCTGGAGAGGGCGAGCTGCTCAAGCGTGGCCTTGTCGGCGTCGGCTGGCACATCCAAGCTGCCGCGCACCTTGCCCTTGATCTGAATCACCAGGGGCACGGTGTCGCGCACCAGGGCTGAGGCATCGGATTGCGGCCAGCGCTGCCGATGCACGCTGCTGCTCTGCAGGGCATCGGTGTCATCCCGCCCCCCCAGTTTCAGCCAGAGCTCCTCCGCCAGATGCGGGGCGAAGGGGGCCAGCAGGATCACCAGGTTGCGCAGCGCCTCACAGGCGAACACGTCGCTGCTCTCAGCCAGCACGCTGCCCATGGCGTTGCTCAGCTTCATCAGCTCCGAAACGGCGGTGTTGAACTGGTAATCGCCGTCGAGGTCTTCGCTGATGGCGGCGATGGCGGTGTGAACCGCACGGCGCAGCGCCGCATCGGCCTGGGTCAGGCCGGCACCCTGCTGAGCCGTTACCAGGGCCACGGCGACAGCCTCAGGACCGCCGGCTCCATCGGCAAGGCTGAGTCCGCGCTCGACGGCAGCCTCCACGAGCCGCCAGAGGCGTTGCAGGAAGCGGAACTGACCCTCCACATCCGCGTCATCCCACTCCAGATCCTTTTCCGGAGGGGCCTTGAACAGGATGAACATGCGGGCGGTGTCAGCGCCGTAACGGTCGATCACCGAGGCCGGGTCGACGCCGTTGTACTTCGACTTCGACATCTTTTCGAAGAACGTCTCCAGCGGTTCCCCGCTGATGGGATCCCGGGGGTCCGTCGGATCGGCCACCTCCCCTGGGGGGATGTACTTGCCGCTGTGGGGATTTTTGTAGGTGACGCCCTGCACCATCCCCTGGGTCAACAGGCGGGTGAACGGCTCTGCGCAGCTGAGCAGCTGCCGATCCCGCAGCACCTTCGTGAAGAAGCGGGAATACAGCAGATGAAGGATCGCGTGTTCAATGCCCCCGACGTATTGATCCACCGGCAACCAGGCATCCACCGCGGAGCGGCTGAACGGCAGCTGGGTGTTGTGGGGGTCGCTGTAACGGAGGAAGTACCAGCTGGAGCACATGAACGTGTCCATGGTGTCCGTCTCACGCCGGGCGGGCTTGCCGCAACAGGGGCAGGCCACCTGCACCCAGCTGTCCAGTTGCGCCAGGGGTGAGGCGCCCTTGCCACTGAAGGCCACATCCCGGGGGAGCTCCACCGGCAGCTGCTCACTGGGCACGGGCACAACACCACAGCTGTCGCAATGGATCACCGGAATCGGGCAGCCCCAATAGCGCTGGCGCGAGATCAACCAATCCCGCAGCCGAAATTGCACGCGTTCCTGGCCCCAGCCCTCGGCTTCCGCCGCGGCGGTGATCTCGGCTTTGGCCTTGCCACTGGGAAGACCATCGAACCGGCCGGAGTGAATCAGCACCCCCGCCTCGGTCCAGGCACCCCCCTCGAAGGCATGCTCGTCGCTGCCCTCCGGAATGATCACCTGCCGCACGGGCAGTTCGTACTGGCGGGCGAACAGAAAGTCCCGTTGGTCGTGGGCCGGAACGCCCATCACGGCCCCGGTGCCGTAATCCGCCAGCACGTAATCAGCAATCCACAGGGGAATCAGGTCGCCGGTGGCGGGGTTGCGCACCTGGGCGCCGATCGGAACACCGCGCTTGGGTTTGTCTTCGGCAGTGCGTTCCTGTTCGCTCTGGCGCGACACCAGATCACAGAAGGCCTCCACGCTGAGCTGCTGCTCCACGGCGGTGAGGGATGCCACCAAGGGATGCTCGGGGGCCAGCACCACATAGGTGGCCCCAAAAATGGTGTCCGGCCGGGTGGTGAACACCGTGATCCGCTCGCCGGAGGGCTGTCCCTCGGCCGTGATCACCTCAAACTGCAGTTCGGCCCCGGTGCTGCGCCCAATCCAGTTGGCCTGCATGGTGCGCACGCGCTCGGGCCAGCCATCGAGCTGGTCGAGATCGTCCAGCAGCTGCTGGGCGTAGTCGGTGATCTTCAGAAACCACTGGCGCAATTTGCGTTTTTCCACCAGGGCGCCGGAGCGCCAGGAGCGCCCTTCGCTGTCCACCTGCTCGTTGGCCAGCACCGTCTGGTCGATCGGGTCCCAGTTGACCGTGGCGTCCTTCTGATAGGCGAGCCCGGCCTCCAGGAATTGCAGGAACAACCATTGGGTCCAGCGGTAATAGTCGCTGTGGCAGGTGGCCACTTCCCGCTGCCAGTCGATCGACAGCCCCAGCTGGTCCAGCTGGCTGCGCATCGAAGCGATGTTCTGATCGGTCCAGGCGCCGGGATCCACCCCGCGCTCGATGGCGGCATTTTCGGCGGGAAGGCCGAAGGCATCCCAGCCCATGGGGTGCAACACCTTCCGGCCCCGTAGGCGCTGCACCCGGGCCACCACATCGGTGATCACGTAGTTGCGCACATGGCCCATGTGCAGATTCCCCGATGGGTAGGGGAACATCGACAGGGCATAAAACCCCTGCTCTCCGGGCTCCAGCGTCGGGGTCTCATGCAGACCGTGTTGCTGCCAGGCGCGCTGCCAGCTCGCTTCAATCGCCTGGGGTTGATAGCGGCTGGAGTCGCTCACGGGTCGGCAGGGTGCGTGCCGCTGATGCTCCCACAGCCTCAGGTCTGGGACTGGATCAACGCGATGGCCCGGCGGTTCACCAGCACCGGTTCCGCAACACCATGCACCTGAACAGCCAGGAAGTCGGCATCCACCCAGACGGGGCAACCGCTTAGCTGGCCGCCACCGGCCAGGTCCACCTGAATCGCCGTCTGGCGGCGAATCCATTGCTGCAGGAGGCGAATCCCCGGTTGCGAGGGATCAAATCCCGGGGGATGGCGCTCCGAGCTGCTCCCCATAGGATCGGCCTCAATCTCAAGCCTCTGCGCAGGCTGCCGCGCCGACCCGTGTTCAGCAACCTCCCGTTCAGCAAATACCAGGGTCTGGGGAATGACTTTCTGCTGCTGGATGCCCGCACGGCCCCTGACCCCGATCAGGCCTTTGGCCTGACGCCAGAGCGGGTGGCCCAGCTCTGTGATCGTCGCTTCGGTGTCGGCGGTGATGGCGTGATCCTGGCCCTGCCCCCCAATGCCGGTGGGGATTGGCGGATGCGCATCTTCAACGCCGACGGCACCGAGCCGGAGATGTGCGGCAATGGCATCCGTTGCCTGGCCCGCTTCCTGGCGGATCTGGATGGGGATGGCCCCGGTCGCACCTGGCAGATCGACACCCTGGCCGGTCGGATCGTTCCCGAACTGCTGCCGGATGGCACGGTGCGGGTGGACATGGGTGCGCCGTTTCTCCAGCCCGAGCAGGTGCCCACCACGCTGGAGATCGGCACCGCCGGTCTCCCCCAGGGGGAGCTGGAGGTGGATGGCGAGCGGTTTGCCGTGGCGGCCGCCGGCATGGGCAATCCCCACGTGGTGATTCCGGTGGCGATGGTGGAGGAGATCGACCTGGAGCGGTTCGGCCCACTGTTTGAGCATCACCCGGCCTTTCCGGCTCGCACCAACGTGCATTTCGTGCAGGTGCTCAGCCCCGACCACTTGGTGATGCGCGTGTGGGAGCGCGGGGCCGGCCCGACCCTGGCCTGTGGCACCGGAGCCTGCGCCACCCTTGTGGCGATGCACAGCCTCGGCCTGTGTGAGCGGCGTGCCCGCCTGGATCTGCCCGGCGGTCCGCTGCAGATCCACTGGGATGCGGAGAGCGGCAAGGTGTTCATGGATGGCCCTGCGGAGCACGTGTTCGATGGCGTGATTCCGGACCCCGCCGAGGTGGCGGAGGCCCGTCGTCAGGCCGCGACAGCGGTCATGGCGCCGGCGCCGTCCCCGGCGTCGATGCAGCAAGCGCCGTCCGAGTCCGCCTCCACAGCTGATGCAGCTGCTGAGGCGATTGACTGCGCCACCGTCTGCACCAATGGCTGCATCCGACCCGAGCGCTGCCCCAGCGCCGAGGCCCGCGCCCGGGTGGCGGCCCTGCTTCAGGGCACCTCCCTCGACGACCTCGTGAACATCGCCACCAATTCGCTGGAATCCCGCACCCGCGCCCGTTTTGAACGGGAGCCGGGGCTGAACCTCTGAAGGGGATGGCCCAGGCCCACGCCATGGGGCTCGACCCGTGCCGCTATCTCGACTGCAGCGCCACCACGCCCCTGGCCCCGGCGGTGCAGCAGGCCATCCAGGCCTGTCAACAGCACGCCTGGGCGAACCCCTCCAGCCTGCATGGATTCGGGCTGCAGGCCGCCGAGCAGTTGGAGCGCCAACGGCAGCGGCTTGGTGAGCTGCTCGGTTGTCAGACCGGCCGGGTGGTGTTCACCTCCGGGGGCACAGAGGCAATCCACCTGGCCCTGCTGGGCATGGCCAAGCCGCTTGCTCCGGACTCGCGCTTGCTGATTTCCAGCGTGGAGCACCCCGCCACCTTGGCTGCAGCTGAGCAGCTGAAGCGGGCGGGATGGCAGGTGCAGCCGCTGCCCGTGGATCAGCAGGGGGTGGTGGATCTGGAGCAGCTGGAGCGGCTGCTGGTTCCCCCCACGCGGCTGGTGTCCATGATCTGGGGACAGAGCGAGGTGGGGACGCTGCAGCCCATCGAGCGCATCGGTGCCCTGTGCCGCCAGGCGGGCATTCCTCTGCATGTGGATGCGGTGCAGGTGGTGGGGCATCGCCCCATCGCGTTCGACAACCTGCCGGTGGATCTGCTGAGCCTGGCGGCCCACAAGCTGCAGGGGCCCCGGGGCATCGGTGCCCTGTTGATGCGCCAGGGGATGGAGCTGCAGCCGCTGCTCGGTGGAGGCGGACAGGAGGGGGGCCTCCGGGCCGGCACCGAACCGGTCGACCTGGTGACCGGCCTGGTGACCGCCCTGGAGCTCACCCAGCGGCGGCTGCAGGCCCATGG
>BJHC01000028.1 GCA_014191535.1 Cyanobium sp.
CCGTGGAGATCACCCCGCTGCCGGTCACCCTGCCGCAGGATCTGCCCGAGCCGGAGCCTGTGAGCAATGGCCGCGGTAGTCGCAACACCCGCAGCCGTTCCCGCGCTGGCGCCACTGCTGCTGCGGCCGTCACCGTGACCGAACCGGTGTTGGCGGCTGAGCCGGTGGCGGCCCCTGCGGAGGCCGACACCGATGACAACGGCGAACCGCGCCGCCGCCGCCGCCGCTCCTCCGCGGCCGTCTGAGCCCATGGCCACCCCCCTCGGTGCAGGCCAGCGCTGTGCCGGGGTGGATGAGGTGGGCCGCGGCTGCTGGTATGGCCCGGTGTTTGCCGCCGCCGTGATCCTGCCCGATGGGGCCCGGGATCCCCTGGCGGCCGCCGGCCTCACCGACAGCAAGGCCCTCACGGCCAAGCGCCGTGCGCAGCTGGTGCCCTTGATTGAGCGGCACGCCGAATCCTGGGCCCTGGGGCAGGCCTCCGCCCGGGAGATCGACGCGGTGGGTATCCGCACCGCCACGGAACGGGCGATGCTGCGGGCCCTGCAGCGGCTTCGGGCTCCGGCTCCGCAGCTGGTGTTGGTGGATGGGGTGCTGCCGCTGCGGCTGTGGTCGGGCCCGCAATGCACCGTGGTGCGAGGCGACAGCCAATGCCTTGAAATTGCAGCTGCCAGCGTGTTGGCCAAGCAGGCCCGCGACGCCTTGATCCAACGGCTGGCCCACCACCATCCGGGCTATGGCCTGGAGCGCCATGCCGGCTACGGCACGGCCCGGCACCGCGCGGCCCTGCTGGAGCTGGGCCCGACCCCTCTGCATCGCCGCTCATTCCTGGGCAAGGTGCTGGCGCCGGAGCGGCTCGCGGCCCCCTGAGCCCTCAGGCCAGGGGGCTCACCTGCTGCCACAGCTCGAAATCCTCCAGCAATTGCTGGCCCACCCGGGTTTTGATGCCCAGCAGGATCCCCGCCAGCAGCGAGCGTCCCGTGGCCTCCAGCACGCCCACCGGGATCAGCTTGAGCAGGCTGGGCTGGCTGACGCTCACCGCCAGGGTGGCTTCCCCGTGCAGGCCGGCTTCATCCGCCTCCAACCAGGAGTGCAGCGTCAGCTGGAAATCGTCCACGAGCCCCAGGCCCTCCAGGGCGCAATCCACCGCCTCCAGCTCGATGCGGTTGGCACTGCGGCGGGCCACCAGGTCGACCACCGGCTGGATCTGCAGTTGGAACACCTGCAGGCGCGTCACCGTGTAGCGGTAGCGGCCATCCCCCAGGCCGCTGAGCTGCTGGGGGTCGAGCAGGGCGCCGATCACCCGTTCCTCGTCGTCGAGGTAGGCCCCCAACCGTTCCGCATGGCGCTTCACCGGCAGCTGCAACGCTTGGCTGGCGCTGAAGGCCAGGGGCATCGAGGGGCGGCCGGGGCGCCATGATCCTAAGCAGCACGGCCTGTTCTGCCCCCATGCGCATTGCCTTCCTCGGCCCGGTCGGCACCTACGGCGAGCAGGCGGCCCAGCGGCTCGCGGCCCTCGAGCAGATTCCCAACCCCGAGCTGGTGCCCCAGGTGGGTATTCGCGCTGTGGTGAAAGCCCTGGCCGACGGCAGCTGCGATGCGGCCGTGGTGCCGGTGGAGAACTCCGTCGAGGGGGGCGTGACCGCCTGCCTCGATGCCCTCTGGGAGCATCCAGAGCTGCGGGTGTCGCGGGCCCTGGTGCTGCCGATTCGCCATGCCCTGCTCGGCAGCGGCCCCATCGCGGGCATCAGTGAGGTGCTCTCCCATCCCCAGGCCTTGGCCCAGTGCAGCCAGTGGTTGGCGGATCACGTGCCCACCGCCCTGCAGCTCCCCACCAGCTCCACCGCCGAGGCGGCCCGCATGGTGGCCGGCAGCCGCTTCCGCGCCGCCATCGCCTCCCAGCAGGCGGCCCAGGAGCATGGCCTGGAGGTGCTGGCCTATCCGATCAACGACGTGCCGGGCAATTGCACGCGCTTTCTGCTGCTGCGCCGCGGCGAGCGCAGCCTGGATGGCCCCTTGGCCAGCCTGGCCTTCTCGCTGCACTCCAACCAACCCGGAGCGCTGCTGCAGGCCCTGAGCTGCTTTGCCCAGCTGGCCCTCAACATGAGCCGCATCGAATCGCGCCCTTCGAAGCGGGAGATGGGCGAATACATCTTCTTTGTGGATCTGGAGCTTCCCCAGGGCCCGGAGCCCCTGCAGCAAGCCCTGCGCGAGCTCCAGCCCCTGTGTGAGCACCTGGCGGTGTTCGGCGCCTATCCCCTCACCCAGCTCGACGCGCTCTAGGCGGCAGGGCTCTCGGCAGCCGGCTTGCGGGCCCGGAACACGCCGAACTGCATCATCCCGGTGGCGAACCCCCAGTGCATCAGCAGCAGGGTGGGGGTCTCCCGCAGGCCCAGCAGCACCGCCCGCGGCCCAAGCCCCAGCACGGTGGCGGGCCGCCGCGCCCCCTCCAGGATCGATTCAATCCAGGAGGGCAGGGTGGCGCGGCTCCAATCGGCGGTGGTCACCTGCAGGCCGCCGGCCCAGGGGCTGGCTTCGAGGTTGCGGCGGAAGCCGGGGATGCTGGCGAATTCCGGGTGGGCCCACTGCACCAGCAGTTGGTGCATCACCCAGCGTTCCAGCCGGGAGAGGGGTTGGACCGCCGCATCGCGCCGGTTCCAATCGGCCACGGCCAGCAGCCCTCCGGGTTTGAGCACCCGCAGCAGCTCATCGGCAAACCGCTGCTTGTCGGGCATGTGCGGCCCGGCCTCCACGGTCCACACCGCATCGAAGCTGGCCTCGGCCAGCTCCAGCGCCAGGGCATCCATCACGGCGAACCGGCAGGGCAGACCGGCGGGCGTCAGTTGCCGGGCCCGCTCGATCTGGCCGGGGCTGATGCTGATGCCCAGCACCTCGAAGCCGTAATCGCGGGCCAGGATGCGGGCGCTGCCGCCGATGCCGCAGCCCACATCGAGCACACGGCTGCCGGGGGGCAGTTGATCCAGGCCGCTCCAGCGCACCAGCTCGTGCACGAAGTCCACCTTGGCCTGGCGGAAATCCCGGCGGCGGGGGGGATCGCCGTAGTGCCCCAGGTGCACATGGTCACCCCAGAGGCGCTCCAGCAGCTGGTCATCGGTCCAGCGGTCGTAGGCCTCAGCCACGCTGGCGGTGCTGGCGAAGGCACGGTCGCGGCGGGCCCAGATCAGCAGACCAATGGCCACGAGGGCCCCGGCCAGGAGGCCAATCAGCAACAACGAGGAGAGCAAGGGCTCAGCGCTCCACGTCGTTGCGGTCGGAGTTGTCGCGACTGGAGTCGTCGCGGGCTGAGTCGCCGCTGCCCTCCAGATCGCGGAAGGTGTCCTGCAGCACGGTGCGGGCCGCCAGCTGGCGGCGGGTTTCATCCAGCAGCTCGAATTCCTGCTGCAGGCGCTCGTGGGTGTCGGTGATTTCCAGCAGGGCCTGTTGCTGGTCGGCCACGGGGCCTCCGAGGTGCGACCCGATCCAGAAGGAGAGCTCCCGGGGCAGATCGGGCAGATCGTTGGGCAGGGAGGTGGGCTTGCCCATCAACTTGCCCGTGAGTTCCACCACATCGCGCAGGGCGGAGGTGACCTCGGTGGCCAGTTGGCTCAGGGCGTCGTGGTTATCGGGTTGCTCGTCTTCAATCCAGCTCACCAGGCCCACCTTGAACGGGGCTTCGCGCACCACCTCCAGCAGGCGAAAGCGCTGCTGCCCAAGGGTCACGATGTTGCTGCGGTCGTCGGGCTGGGTCTGGTGCTGCAGGATTTCCGCACAGCAGCCCACCTCGGCCATGGCCCCCTCCTGGGGGTCCCAGCGCACCACGCCAAAGCGCCGGTCGCTCTCGAGCACCGTGCGCAGCATCATCCGGTAGCGCGGCTCGAAGATGTGCAGCGGCAGCACCTCCTGGGGGAACAGCACCACATCCGGCAGCGGGAACAGCGGCAGTTCGCGCACAGCCAGTTGGGTCACGTCGTCGAGGTCCGGCTGAGGGTTTGCGTGGAAAAATCCTAGGCACGGCAAGGGCTTGCCGCGCCCAATGAAAAGCCCGCCGGGGGCGGGCATGGGGGGCTCGGTGCATCCAGCTGCGGAGGCACCCGCGTCGGGGTTGAGTCGATCGGCGACGGGCCGATCAGAGCTTCACTTCGATGTCCACGCCGCTCGGCAGATCGAGCTTCATCAGGGCGTCGATGGTCTTGGCCGAGGGGCTGTAGATATCGATGATGCGGCGGTGGGTGCGGGTCTCGAAGTGCTCGCGGGAGTCCTTGTCCACGTGGGGCGAGCGCAGCACGCAATAGATCTTGCGCTTGGTGGGCAGGGGGATCGGGCCGATTGCGGTGGCAGCGGTGTGGTCGGCCGTTTCGATGATTTTTTCGCAGGAGAGATCCAGCATGCGGCGGTCAAACGCCTTCAGGCGGATGCGGATCTTCTGCTGGGCGATGGCGGTGGACATGGCAGGGGAATGGAACAGGGTTCGGGCTGTCCTGCAGCGCTGCTGCGGAAGCCTGGAGCAGCTGGATTGTCGAGGTGCGGTTGGGGTGAAGGGTTGCCCCCTCACCCCTTGAACCTAGATCACGGCCGAAGCCGCTTCAGGATCACTCGATGATCTTGGAGACCACGCCGGCACCGATGGTGCGGCCGCCTTCGCGGATGGCGAAGCGCATGCCCTGCTCGATGGCCACCGGGCAGATCAGCTCGCCGGTCATCTTGATGCGGTCGCCGGGCATCACCATTTCCACGTTGGAACCGTCATCGGCGGTGAACGCGGTGATCTGGCCGGTCACGTCGGTGGTGCGGATGTAGAACTGCGGGCGATAGCCAGCAAAGAAGGGGGTGTGGCGGCCGCCCTCTTCCTTCTTCAGCACATACACCTCACCCTCGAACTTGGTGTGGGGGGTGATGGAGCCGGGCTTCACGAGCACCATGCCGCGCTCGATGTCTTCCTTCTGCACGCCGCGCAGCAGCAGACCCACGTTGTCGCCGGCCATGCCCTCGTCGAGCAGCTTGCGGAACATCTCCACGCCGGTGACGGTGGTTTCGCGGGTGTCCTTGATGCCCACGATCTGCACGGTTTCGCCCACCTTCACCTTTCCGCGCTCGATCCGGCCGGTGGCCACGGTGCCGCGACCGGTGATGGAGAACACGTCCTCAACAGCCATCAGGAAGGGCTTGTCGATTTCACGCTCGGGCTCGGGGATGCCGGTGTCGACGGCTTCCATCAGTTCGGCGATCTTGCCTTCCCACTCGGCGTCACCCTCAAGGGCCTTCAGGCCGGACACCTTGACCACGGGGATGTCGTCGCCGGGGAAGTCGTAGCTGCTCAGCAGCTCACGCACTTCCATTTCCACCAGCTCGAGGATCTCCTCGTCGTCGACCATGTCGCACTTGTTGAGGGCGACCACCAGGGCGGGCACGCCCACCTGCTTGGCCAGCAGGATGTGCTCCTTGGTTTGGGCCATGGGGCCGTCGGTGGCGGCCACCACCAGGATGGCGCCGTCCATCTGGGCGGCACCGGTGATCATGTTCTTCACGTAGTCGGCGTGACCCGGGCAGTCCACGTGGGCGTAGTGACGGCCGTCGGTCTCGTACTCAACGTGGGCGGTGTTGATGGTGATGCCGCGCTCGCGCTCTTCCGGAGCACCATCGATCTGGTCATAGGCCTGGGCCTTGGCCATACCCTTCTTGGCCAGCACGTTGGTGATGGCGGCGGTGAGGGTGGTTTTGCCGTGGTCAACGTGGCCGATGGTGCCGATGTTGACGTGGGGTTTGTTCCTTTCGAACTTCTCGCGAGCCATGATGAAAAAGAATCGGGGGGTAAATGGTTATGCGTTAAAGATCAGGAATTACCCTGATTCTTTGAAATGATGGCTTCTGCCACGTTGCGAGGAACTTCCTCGTAATGGCTGAATTCCATCGAGAAGATACCCCGACCCTGGGTCATGGATCGGAGCTGGGTGGCGTAGCCGAACATCTCGGCCAGAGGGACCTTGGATTGAACCTTGGATTGTCCGTCATCGACGGACTGACCCTCAACCTGGCCGCGCCGGGAGGAGAGGTCGCCGATGATGGATCCGAGGTAATCCTCGGGCACCTCGACCTCCACCTTCATCATCGGTTCAAGCAGCACAGGATTGCACTTCTTGACGCCGTCTTTGAAGGCCATGGAGCCGGCGATCTTGAACGCCATCTCCGAGGAGTCCACATCATGGTAAGACCCGTCCACCATGGTGACCTTCACATCGATCATGGGGAAACCAGCAATCACACCGGATTGGCAGGTTTCTTTCATGCCGGCTTCCGCCGGGCCGATGTACTCCTTGGGCACGACACCGCCAACGATTTTGTTGACGAATTCGAACCCTGAACCCGGCTCGCCGGGTTCCATTTCGATCACCACGTGGCCGTATTGGCCCTTACCACCGGTTTGGCGGGCAAACTTGCCCTCACCCTTGGCGCTACCGCGAATGGTTTCGCGATAGGACACCTGAGGTGCGCCGATGTTGGCTTCCACCTTGAACTCCCGCAGCATGCGGTCCACCAGGATTTCCAGGTGGAGCTCGCCCATGCCGGCGATCACGGTTTGGCTGGTTTCCGGATCCGTGCGAACCCGGAAGGTGGGATCTTCTTCAGACAACGACTGCAGCGCCTTGGAGAGTTTCTCCATGTCGCCTTTGGTCTTGGGCTCCACAGCCACCGAGATCACAGGCTCGGGGATGTAGAGGGATTCCAGGATGATCGGATCGGCATCCACGCACAGGGTGTCGCCGGTGGTGGTGTCCTTCAGGCCGAGCACGGCGCCGAGGTCGCCGGCCCGCAGCTCATCCACCTCCTCGCGGTCGTCGGCCTTGAGCACGATCAGGCGGGAAATGCGCTCTTTCTTGTCCTTGGTGGAATTGAGCACGTAGCTGCCCTTCTGCAGCACGCCGGAGTAGATGCGCACGAAGGTGAGCTTGCCGAAGGGGTCGGCCATCACCTTGAACGCCAGGGCGCTGAAGGGGGCGTTGTCGTCGGCGGGGCGCACCGCTTCGGTGCCATCGGGCAGCAGACCCTGGATCGGGGGCACATCCACGGGGGCGGGCAGGTAATCCACCACCGCATCCAGCAGCAGTTGCACGCCCTTGTTCTTGAAGGCGGAGCCGCAGAGCATCGGCACCAGGCCGTGCTTCAGCACCCCTTCCCGGATGCCCTTGCGCAGTTGCGCTTCCGTCAGTTCGCCGGTTTCCAGGAACTGTTCGATCAGCTCCTCATCGGTTTCGGCGATGGTCTCCATCAGCTTGGCGCGCCATTCGGCGGCCTCATCGGCCATGGAGGCGGGGATATCGGCTTCTTCGATGTCCTTGCCGAGCTCATCCTTGTAGATGAAGGCGCGGTTCTTGACCAGGTCGATGATGCCGCTGAGCTCGCCCTCAGCGCCGATCGGCAGCTGAATCGGGGCGGCGTTGGCCTTGAGCCGATCCTTGATCTGCTCGTACACCTTCAGGAAGTCGGCGCCGGTGCGGTCCATCTTGTTGACGAACACCATGCGCGGCACGTTGTAGCGATCCGCCTGGCGCCACACGGTTTCCGACTGGGGCTGCACGCCACCCACGGCGCAGAACACGGCGATCACACCGTCGAGCACACGCATGGAGCGCTCCACCTCAATGGTGAAGTCCACGTGGCCAGGGGTATCGATGATGTTGATGCGGTGATCGCGCCAGCTGGTGGAGATGGCGGCCGCGGTGATGGTGATGCCCCGCTCGCGCTCCTGGGCCATCCAATCGGTTACGGCGGCGCCATCGTGCACCTCGCCGATCTTGTGCACCACACCGGAATAGAACAGGATCCGTTCCGTGGTGGTGGTTTTACCGGCATCAATGTGTGCCGCGATACCGATATTTCTGACGCGTTCTAGGGGATAGGCGCGAGCCACGGGGCAGGTCTCCGGAGGGTGTAATCAACAAAAAAGCGGGCGTCACTCTACAAGTCGGTCTTGGCCGACCCGTGCTGCAGCGGGGCCCCGCCCAGGGCCCCGATCAACCGCCTCAGTAGCGGTAGTGGGCGAAGGCCTTGTTGGCCTCGGCCATCTTGTGGGTCTCTTCCCGCTTGCGAACGGCGCTGCCGGCCTCGTTGGCGGCATCCATCAGTTCACCGGCCAGCTTCTGGGCCATGCTGCGGCCGTTGCGGGCGCGGGAGAAATTCACCAGCCAGCGCAGGGCCATGGCGGTGCCGCGCTCCTGACGCACCTCCATGGGCACCTGGTAGGTGGCGCCGCCCACGCGGCGGGCACGCACTTCCACCAGGGGGGTGGCGTTCTTGACGGCGGTTTCGAACACTTCCAGGGGGTCCGCACCGGTGCGGTCACCGATCAGCGAGAAGGCATCCGACAGGATCCGCTGGGCCGTGGACTTCTTGCCGTGCTTCATCAGCCGGGCCACGATCATCGAGGCCAGACGGCTGTTGAACTGGGGATCCGGCAGAACCGGGCGCTTCTCAGCGGCGTTGCGGCGGGACATAGACCTGGAATTCGGGTGTCAGGAAGAGAGGGGGTGGATCAGCGGATCAACCTTTCGGGGTCTTGGCGCCGTACTTGGAGCGCGACTGACGGCGATCCTTCACACCGGCGGTATCGAGCGTGCCGCGGATGATGTGGTAGCGAACACCGGGCAGATCCTTCACACGACCGCCGCGGATCATCACCACGGAGTGTTCCTGAAGGTTGTGGCCGATGCCGGGGATGTAGGCCGTGACTTCGAAACCGGAGGTCAGGCGCACACGGGCCACCTTCCGCAGCGCCGAGTTCGGCTTTTTGGGGGTGGAGGTGTACACGCGGGTGCAGACACCACGGCGCTCAGGGCAGGCGCGCAGGGCGGGCGACTTGGTCTTGCGGGTAAGGCGCTGCCGCTCGCTGCGGATCAGCTGCTGAATCGTGGGCATCGAGGGCCGATGGGTTTCGAGAGGCGTCGGAGCTTGGCCCAGGGCCAATGCGGGTCGGCGGACCGACCGTTTTCGACAATCCGCCACATTACTTTGTCGCCGGCACCCCTTCCGCCACCGGCTCCGGGGTGGGGCTGAACGAGGCGCCGCAGGCGCAGATGCGCAGGGGCTGGTGGCTGCGGATCAGGAATCCACCACCGCTGAGATCGCCCCGGTAATCCAGCTCCAGGGCCGTGAGCCTGGCGCTCTGGTCAGCGGGGGCGAACAGGGTGATGCCGTCGGCGCGGGCCACCGGTTCCCCCGCCAACCGCCCGGGGCGGATGCGGATCACCCAGCGCTCGCATTGGCCGTCCACCAGGTCGAGATGCATCATCCCGGGGGTGCCCGCCACGGCCGCCTGGCGCCCCAGTTCGGCGGCGGCGGCGGCCGTCAGTTGCAGGCCATGGCCCTTGGGCATCGCGGGGAAGGGGTCGCGGGCTCAGTTTGTCAGGGCCCCGGTTGGCGGGGCACCAGCCCCAGGCCGTTGTGCACCGCGGCCGCCACGCCGCGGCCCATCACCGTTTGCACGTTGGACACCACCAATCCGGTGGAGCTGCCGCCATCGAGGTTGAGGGCATCCACCAGCCCCTGCTGCCGCAGCAGCTGCGCCGTTTCCCAGAGCGTGGGCCCGGGCCCGTTCACCCCCTGCAGGGTGATCAGCCACAGCTGCCGGCCATCGCTGCCCACCACCGTGCGGGGTGCCCCCTGCTGCAGGAACCCCGGGGTGAAACCCTCCGCCGCGCCATTGAGCACCACGCGGCCGTTCTGCAGCAGCAACGGCCCACCGCCCATCACATGCGGCTTGAGCCCCAGGGGGCTGCTGGAGCGGCTGCGCAGGCTGAGGCGATCGCCGGGCTGCCAGGGCACGTTGGCTCCCCCCCGCGCCACGATCAGCAGATCGCCGGCCGCCAGGGGGACGCCGTCGTTGAGCTCCCCGAGTTCGTAGCGCTGCTGCACGCTGCCGCCCCGCACCACCACACCCATTTCGGTGCCGGTGATCGCCTGGTAGCGCGGCCCCCAGTCGGCGGTGTAGCGGGCCAGCCCCTTCTGCACATAGCCACTGTTGACGCTGGCGATCGGCCAGCGCTGTTGTTGGCTGTCCTCCACGCTCTCCTCCAGGCTGAGGCGATCGAACTGGGGCAGTTCACCGGCGCTCCAGCCGATGGCGCCACGGTTGAGGATCGGCCCCGAGAGCCAGCGCCCCTGCTCCCGCATCGCCCCCAACGGCAGGCGATTCACGCGGTTGAAGTAGCCGCCATTGATGGCGATCAGCGCCTGCTCCTGCCGGGCCAATTGGTTCAGGCTGCTCAGCCCCTGCATGCCGGAGGGGCGGTTGAGGGTGCGCAGCTCCAGCGGCACCTGGCGCGGATCGAGTTGCACGCTGTTCACCAGCAGCTGCTGGCCGCCGCTGCTCAGGATCTGGCGCTGCAGCTGCAGGCCCTGCGCCTGCAGGGCCTGCAGGCGTGGATCCCCTTGTGGGCGTGGGGGCTGCGCCGCATTCGGGGGCTCCCCCAGCGGTAGATCAAGCACCAGTCGCCAGGGGGAGGCCAGGCTTAGGCGTCGGGCGTCACCTGCCCGCAGGCTGAGCCAGCCCTGGGTGTCGCTGGGCTCGAGCCCCAGCGTCTGCAGCTGCCGCTGCTGCTCCGGGCTGCTGCGGATGGCCAACTGCAGCCGGCCATCGCCGCTCCGCACCAGGGCCGGTGCCGCCAGGTCGAGCACCACGCGCCGTAGCCCTAGGCCCTGGTCGCGGCTCCGGATCGAGAGCAGCTCGGCCGGGGGCAGCTGCAGCTGCAGGGTGCCCTGGCGGTGG
>BJHC01000029.1 GCA_014191535.1 Cyanobium sp.
TGGGGGGCCATGCCCCGGACTGGCTGCGCCAGGCCCAGGTGGTGGAGCACTGGCAGGGCCTGCGGGCCCGGCCCCTGGGGCGACCGGCACCGCTGCTGGAGCAGCTGGAACCCGGGCTGCTGCTGGCCTCAGGGCACTACCGCAACGGCGTGCTGCTGGCCCCGGCCAGCGCCGCCTGGGTGGCGGAGCAGATTGCCGCCGGCGACGCCGCCGACGGGCATTAACCCTCTGCAAATGCAGACTTAACCTGCGGGAAACCACCGGCGACGCCCCATGCCGCGTTCCTTCCGCCACCGCCTTCCCCAGCTGGGCAGCGCCCTCGGCTTGCTGGGCGCCCTGGCCCTGAGCGGCTGCAGCACCTCCGGCAGCCGCAGTGGCGAAGCTGGCGGCAGCCTGCAGGGGGCCGGGGCCACCTTCCCCGCGCCGCCCTATCAGCGCTGGTTCCAAGAGCTGGCCGGCCAGGGGGGCACCAAGGTGAACTACCAATCCGTGGGCAGCGGCGCCGGCGTGCGCCAGTTCGAGAGCGGCACCGTGGATTTCGCCGCCTCCGACAAACCCCTCAGCGCCGAGGAGGCCGCGGCCATCCCCCGCGGTGCGGTGCAGATCCCAATGACCGCCGGCGCCATCGCCGTGGCCTACAACCACCCCGGCTGCGCCCTCAAGCTCACCCAGGCCCAGCTGGTGAGCATCTTTGAAGGCAAGCTGCGCAACTTCAACCAGCTGGGCTGCGCCGCGTTGCCCATCAAGGTGGTGTTCCGCTCCGACGGCTCCGGCACCACCTACAACTTCACCAAGTCGCTGGCGGCCTTCAGCCCCAGCTGGAAGAACGGCCCCGGCGCCGCCAAGTCGGTGAGCTGGCCCACCGGCATCGGCGCCAAGGGCAATGAGGGGGTGGCCGCCAGCCTGCAGCAGGTGAAGGGAGCCATCGGCTACGTGGAGAGCGCCTATGTGCGCGGGGCCCTGCAGGCGGCCGCCCTGCAGAACGCCGGTGGCGGCTACGCCAAGCCCAGCGTGGCGGAGGCCGCCCAGGCCCTGGCCAGCATCGACCTGGGCCCCAACCTCACCGGCAGCAACCCCAACCCCCAGGCGGGCTATCCGATCACCACCTTCACCTGGGTGCTGCTCTACCGCAGCGGCAACGGCGCCAAGCTGCCGGCCCTGCAGAAGACCTTCGGCTACACCCTCAGCGATGCCGCCCAGGCGGGAGCCCCGGCCCTGGGCTACGTCAGCCTGCCGGCGCCGGTGCTGCAGAAAGCCCGTGCCGCCCTCGCCACGGTGGGGCCCTGAGCGCAGTCGCCCCCCGGCAGCAAAAAGCCCCCCGTTCGGGGGGCTGTCGAAGATCAGATGCGGCAGGGGGCTTCACGCCCCGAGGCCTCACTTGCTCTCGGTGAATTCGGCGTCGATCACGTCGTCACCGGCGGCGCTGGAGCCCGCACCGCTGCCGTTGCCACCCGGCGCCGCAGCACCATCGGCACCGGCGGCCTGCTGGTACACGGCGGCACCGGCGGCGTAGAGGGCCTGCTGCAGGGTCTCGAGCTCGGACTTCATGGTGTCGAAGTCCTCCTTCTCGATCGCCTCCTTGAGCTTGGCGGAGGAGGCCTCCACCTTGGCTTTGTCCTCGGCGCCCACCTTGTCGCCCAGTTCGCCCAGCTGCTTCTCGGACTGATACACCAGGGTTTCGGCCTGGTTCTTCAGGTCGATGCGCTCGCGCTTCTCCTTGTCGGCGGCGGCGTTGGACTCGGCGTCCTTCACCATCTTCTCCACCTCGTTTTCACTGAGGGTGGAGGCACCGGTGATCGAGATGCTCTGCTCCTTGCCGCTGCCCTTGTCCTTGGCGGTCACGCTGAGGATGCCGTTGGCGTCGATGTCGAAGGTCACTTCGATCTGAGGCACGCCACGGGGGGCCGGGGGGATGCCGTCGAGGCGGAAGGTGCCCAGCGACTTGTTGTCACTGGCCATCTCACGCTCACCCTGCAGCACGTGGATCTCCACGTTGGTCTGGCCATCCACCGCCGTGGAATACACCTCGGTCTTCTTGGTGGGGATGGTGGTGTTGCGGGTGATCATCTTGGTCATCACGCCGCCCAGGGTCTCCACGCCGAGGGAGAGCGGCGTCACATCCAGCAGCAGGATGTCCTTCACCTCACCGGCGAGCACGCCGCCCTGGATGGCGGCACCCACGGCCACCACCTCGTCGGGGTTCACGGTCTGGTTGGGGTCCTTGCCGGTGATGCGCTTCACCAGCTCGAGCACCGCCGGGATGCGGGTGGAACCACCCACCATCACGATCTCGTCGAGCTCGGAGGAGGAGAGCTTGGCGTCCTTGAGGGCCTGCTCCACCGGCACGCGGCAGCGATCGATCAGCTTGCTGGCCAGCTCCTCGAACTTGGCGCGGGTGAGGGTGAGATCGAGGTGCTTGGGGCCCTCCGGGGTGGCCGTGATGAACGGCAGGTTGATCTCGCTCTGGGTGGCGCTGGAGAGTTCGATCTTGGCCTTCTCCGCCGCCTCGGTGAGGCGTTGCAGGGCCTGCTTGTCGCTGCGCAGATCGATGCCTTCGTTGGCCTTGAAGGTGTCGGCCAGGTAATCGACGATCACCTTGTCGAAGTCGTCGCCGCCCAGGTGGGTGTCACCGGAGGTGGAGAGCACTTCGAACACGCCGTCGCCCACCTCGAGCACGGACACGTCGAAGGTGCCGCCGCCCAGGTCGAACACCAGGATGCGCTCGTTGCTCTTCTTGTCGAGGCCGTAGGCCAGGGCCGCCGCGGTGGGCTCGTTGATGATCCGCAGCACCTCGAGGCCGGCGATCTTGCCGGCATCCTTGGTGGCCTGACGCTGGGAGTCGTTGAAGTAGGCGGGCACGGTGATCACCGCCTGGGTGACCGACTCACCGAGGTACTTGCCGGCGTCCTCCGCCAGCTTGCGCAGCACCTGGGCGCTCACCTCCTCGGGGGCGAACTGCTTGTTGAGCACCGGGCACTTCACCTTGACGTTGGCGCCGGCCTTCTCCACGCCGTAGCTCACCTCCTTCGACTCTTCGTTCACCTCGTCGACCCGACGGCCGATGAACCGCTTCACCGAATAGAAGGTGTTTTCCGGGTTCATCACCGCCTGACGCTTGGCGATCTGCCCCACCAGCTGGTCCTGGTTTTTGGTGTAGGCCACCACCGAGGGCGTGGTGCGGAAGCCCTCGGCATTGGCGATCACGGTGGGCTTGCCGCCCTCCATCACCGCCACGCAGCTGTTGGTGGTGCCAAGGTCGATACCGACAACCTTGCCCATGGATGACCTCTGAACTGCAGGCATCCTCAACAGCCGGCCCGGCATGGGGCTAGGTGTGGTTGCCGAACCGTTCCCGTACCCACCGTCTAACCACCGTGAGCAGCCAGCCCCCCATCAGCGGCACCACCGCCATCGTGGGGGTGCTCGGCGACCCGGTGCATCACTCGCTCTCACCGGTGATGCAGAACGCGGCCCTGCAGGCCATGGGGCTCGACTGGGTGTTCCTGGCCCTGCCGGCTCCCGCCGGCGAACTGGCCACGGTGGTGCGGGGCCTGGAGGCGATGGACTGCCGCGGCCTGAACGTCACCATCCCCCACAAACACAGCGTGGCGGGCCTCTGCCGGGAACTCAGCCCCCTGGCCCAGCGGCTGGGGGCCGTGAACGTGCTGGTGCCCCTGGAGGGGGGCGGCTGGCACGGCACCAACACCGATGTGGAGGGCTTCTGCGCGCCGTTGCGCCGTGATGGGCGCCAATGGCAGGGCCAGCGGGCGGTGGTGCTGGGCTGCGGCGGCAGCGCCCGGGCGGTGGTGGCCGGCCTGGTGGAGCTGGGCTGCAGCCAGATCACCCTGGCGGGCCGCCGGGCCGAGGCCCTGGGCGCCTTCCAAGCGGATGTGCAGGGCTGGGCACCGCAGCTGCAGACCCTCACCTGGGGGAACGGGCTCGCGGGGGCGCTGGCCGAAGCCGACCTGCTGGTGAACACCACGCCGGTGGGCATGGCCTCCGCCAGTGATCCCAGCGCCGCCGAGCGCTGCCCGCTGACCCCGGCGGAGCTGGCGGCACTCCCCCCCAGCGCCTGGGTGTACGACATCATTTACACGCCGCGGCCCACCCAGCTGCTGCGCCAAGCGGCCAGCCGCGGCTGCCAGAGCCTCGATGGGCTGGAGATGCTGGTGGAGCAGGGGGCCGCCGCCCTGCGGCTGTGGAGCGGCCAAGCCACGGTGCCGGTGGACGTGATGCGCCAAGCACTGCTGGAACGGCTGCCATAGCCTCACTGCAGCAACCCGACGGCGCGCCGCCTTGGCCGACATTCCCCTCTGGCAACGGCCCCTGGCCGTGCTGGCCTACCTGCTGCCCTGGAGCGCCGCGCTGCCCTTCGGATCATCCCTCGACAATCTCTTCCCAGCCCTGCAGTGGCTGGTGCTGCCCGCCCTGCCGCTGCTGATGCTGGAGCGCAGCGTGCCCTTCGGCGGCTTCCTGCTGTTCCTGGTGCTGTTCCTGGCGGTGGTGCGCAATCCGCAGGTGCCCTATTTCCTGCGCTTCAACGTGCTGCAGGCGATCCTGCTGGACATCGTGCTGGTGGTGCTGTCCCTGGCGTTCCAGCTGTTGCGCCTCGGCAGCATGGGATTTGCCGGCCGCACCCTGGCCAACACCGTGTTCCTGGGGGTGCTGGTGCTGCTGCTCTTCTCCCTGGTGCAGTGCCTGCGTGGCAAGGAGGCTGACATTCCCACCCTCTCGGAAGCGGTGCGCATGCAGCTGTAGGGTGGACGATCCGTCGCTGGTGCACAGGGGATTCGCCCCGCACCGCCAGCCACCGTTCCCTTCGGCGTCCACAGCGGATCGCGCAAGCCATGTCGCAGCCTTACTACGAAACGATGTACATCCTTCGTCCGGACATCCCGGAGGAAGAGGTGGAGACCCATGTCACCAAGTACCGCGATCTGGTGACCGAAGCCGGCGCTGAGGTGCTCGACTGCCAGATGCGCGGCAAGCGCCGCCTGGCCTACCCGATCGCCAAGCACAAGGAAGGCATCTACGTGCAGCTGGCCCACAACGGCGACGGCCAGCAGGTGGCCACCCTCGAGCGCGCCATGCGCCTCAGCGAGGACGTGATCCGCTATCTCACCGTCAAGCAGGACGGCCCCCTGCCCGCCCCCCGCAGCGGCCCCGTGCCCCAGGCCGCCAGCGAAGCCGCTGCCCTGGAAACCGTCGAGGCCTGAAGCCTCCACAACCCAGTCCAGGCTTGAAACCCACCGAACCCTTCGTTAGGGTTCGGTGGGCTTTTTGTTGTGGCAATCAGGGGCAATGATCGAGCCCGAGGGTCACCAACCAGCCGCCCCGCCCGCAGCCCCCGATGCACTGGATGGGGTGCAGGACGCCGACTGGCGGGTGATCCCTGAGGCCGACACCCCTCACCCCGAAGACCTGCAGCGCGCCCTGGCCAGCAGCGAACGCCAGCTGGCCGAAGCGCGGCTGCAGATCACCGAGCTGGAATCGCTGCTCCAGGATCTGCCCGAGATCTTCGAGCGCAAATTTGTGCAGCGCCTGCAACCGGTGCTGGAGCGCCAGGAGCAGCTCCTCGCCGACAACCGGGAGCTGCAGCACCAGATTCGGCGGCTGGCCCCGGCCCCCGGCGAGGTGCGGTTGCGGTTCAACCCCGAGGCCGCCAGCGGCGGAACCGTGCAACTGCCGCAACTGCCGCAGCCGGCTTCGGGGCAACGCCAGGGGTGGGGGGAGCGCATCGGCCGACGGCGGCGCGCCGCCTGATCAATCCGCCGCCCCCACGGGCTCAGCGCTGGCTAGCGGCCCAGAGGCGGGTGGGCAGGCCCCACACGTAGATGAACCCCTCCGCCGCACGGTGGTCGAAGCGATCACCGGCGTCGTAGGTGGCCATGTCAGGCACGTAGAGGCTGTTGGCGCTGGTGCGGCCCACCACCGTGGCGTTGCCCTTGTGCAGCTTCACGCGCACGGTGCCATTCACCGTGCGCTGGGTGCGGTCGATGAAGCCGTCGAGTGCATCCTTGAGCGGGCCATACCAAAGGCCCTGGTACACCTGATCCGCCCACTGCTGCTCCAGCTGACGCTTGCTGCGCAGCACATCGGCCGCCAGGGTGAGGCTCTCCAGCTCCTGGTGGGCCTTGATCAGCAGCAACAGACCGGGGGTCTCGTAGATCTCCCGGCTTTTGATGCCCACCACCCGGTTTTCGATCATGTCCAACCGGCCGAACCCATGGGCTCCGGCCAAGGCATTGGCACGGCGGATCAGGCTCACCGGATCGAGCCGCACGCCATCGATGCTCACCGGATTGCCCTGCTCAAAGCCGATCTCCACCACCTGGGCTTGATCGGGGGCGGCATCCACACTCACGGTGAGGGCGTAGATCTCCTCCGGCGGCTCCACGTTGGGGTCCTCCAGCGGACCCGCTTCGATCGAGCGCCCCAGCAGGTTGAGGTCGATCGAATAGGGCGACTTCTTGCTCACCGGTGAAGGAATGCCGCAGCGCTCGCCGTAGGCGATGGTTTCCTCACGGCTCATGCCCCACTCCCGCGCCGGGGTGAGCACCTTCAGATCCGGCGCCAGGGCACCGATGGCCACGTCGAAACGCACCTGGTCGTTGCCCTTGCCGGTGCAGCCATGGGCCACCGCATCGGCCCCCACCTCGCGGGCGATCTCCACCAGGCGGCGGGCGATCAGGGGGCGGGCCAGGGCGGTGGAGAGGGGATAGCGCCCCTCATACAAAGCATTGGCACGGATGGCGGGGAAGGCGAACTCGGTGATGAACGGCTCGATCAGATCGCCCACGATCGACTGGCTGGCGCCGGAATCCAAGGCCTTCTGGCGGATCGGCTCCAGTTCATCCCCCTGGCCCAGGTCGGCGGCGAAGGTGATCACCTCCTCCACACCCCACTCCTGCTTCAGATAGGGGATACAGACGCTGGTATCCACACCACCGGAATACGCCAACACCGCCTTCTTGGCCCGACCCATCACTGCGTCTCCACGCGCTCAGTCGGACGATTCTCCCCTGTCGTGGTGGCGCACCATGCCGGCCGCCAGCCACAGGGCCATCAACAGCGGCGGCAGCAGCACCAGCAGCAACGCCAGGGTGGCGGGCCGCTGGGGATGGGCCAGGGCCCAGGGCTGCTCCAGCAGCGGTGTGGGCCAACGGCGCCCGGCCGCCACCAGCAGGGCACTCACCCCGAGGGCCGCCAGCCAGGGGGGCAACAGCCGCTGCCATTCAGGCTTGAACTCCGACACCGGCAATGGGCGGCACCGAAGTGCCCAGCGGGGGCTCCTCTAGGATGGCTGATTGGCCCCAGCCGCACGCCCCCCAGCGATGAGCAGCAACCTCAGCACCAGCCTTAGCCAGCTGGATGGCATCAACCCCTCGCTCACCCGCTACGGGCGCAACGAGCCGGCGCCGGTGCTGCCCCTGCGCGAAGAGCCCGATCTGCTGAGCTGGCTGGAAACCAGCGGGCGCCTGGTGGCCGATGAGGAAACCGCCAGCACCGATGTGAGCACGGTGGAAGAGGAGGAACTCTCGGCGCTGATGGGCGAAAAAGAGGATTACAACGCCGCCGACGAGCAACCCGAGGAAGACTGGGAGGACTGATCGTTCCCCCGGCCTTGATCTCCCCCACCAGGCTGATCGCCTCCCTGCCCAGCAACAGCCGCCACCTGGCGCTGTTGCTGGGCTTGTTGCTGTTGGGGTTGGCCATCGCCGGCGATGCCCTCAGCCACGCCCCACAGCTGACCCCACCGCTGCTGGCGGCGGCCGTGGTGAGTGCGCTGCTCAGCCGCTGGGGCGTGCCGCGACTGCGGCAGCTCAAGCTCGGCCAGGTGATCCGCGAGGAGGGTCCCCAGGCCCACCTCAGCAAGGCGGGCACCCCCACCATGGGCGGCCTGCTGGTGGTGCCCGTGGGAGTCCTCATCGGTGGCCTGGTGGCCCCCTCCGATCCCCGCCTGCCGGCGGTGGCCGCCATCACCCTGGCCTACCTGGCCATCGGTGCGGTCGACGACTGGCGCAGCCTCACCAAGCACCACAACACCGGCCTCACCCCCCGCGGCAAGCTGCTGCTGCAGGCGATCTCCGCGGTGGCCTTCCTGGCCTGGGCCGCAGCGGGGCAGTACATGGGCAGCGACATCGCCCTACCCCTGGGCTGGGTGCTGCCCCTGGGGATGGTGATCTGGCCCCTGGGGCTGTTCGTGTTCCTGGCGGAGAGCAACGCCACCAACCTCACCGACGGCCTCGATGGCCTGGCGGCCGGTTGCGGCGCCATCGTGTTCAGCGGCCTGGGGCTGCAACTGATGCTGCGGGGCCATGAGGGGGACCCCGCCCTGGCGGGGTTCTGTGCCGCCATGGCGGGCTGCTGGCTGGGCTTCCTGCTGTTCAACCGCCACCCGGCACGGGTGTTCATGGGCGACACCGGCTCCCTGGCCATGGGGGCCGCCCTGGCGGCGGTGGCCCTGCTGAGCAACAGCCTTTGGCCCTTGCTGCTGATGGGCGGCGTGTTCCTGGCGGAATCCCTCTCCGTGATCGCCCAGGTGTGGGTGTTCAAGGCCACCAAGGGGCCCGATGGGGTCGGACGGCGGGTGCTGCGCATGGCGCCGCTGCACCACCATTTCGAGCTGGGGGGTGCCAGCGAGCAGCAGGTGGTGGTGGGCTTCTGGGCCGTCAGCCTGATACTGGTGGCCTTGGGGCTGGTGCTGCTGCCCTGATCCGCTCGCCATGGCCTATTTCACCTGGAAGGAAGCCGGCCTCACCGCCGATTGCGCCAGCCTGGAGGCGATGGCCTCCCGCTTCGAGGAGGCGGCGGCCCTGATGCGGCGCATGGCGGCTGAGGGGTTCGTGCTGGAGCGCCACAGCGATGGCCAGCACATCACCCATGGCGACGCCTCGGTGTTCGCCGCCTACGGCTTCATCGATGAGCAGTCGCCGGTGCGGCAGCTGAGCCTGATCAGCCCGGACGCCTGAGGTAACCCACCAGCCAGACCACGATGAAGGCCAGGGCTGAGAGCCCCAGGTAGACCAGCGTCCAGCGCTGCAGGCTGTCAATGCTCAGACCATTGAGCAATCCATCGGCGGCATCGCCGGCGGTGGCATAGGCCAGGGGAACACGCAGCAGCACAGGGCAGCGCCGGGGCAGGATCGGTGCAGTCTCCTTCAGCCGCGGCCATGGCCAGCTCCCCCTTCCCCCGCAGCCTGATGCTCCTGGGCAGCGGTGAGCTGGGCAAGGAGGTGGCCATCGCCGCCCAACGCCTGGGTTGCCGGGTGATCGCGGTCGACCGCTACGCCGATGCCCCCGCCATGCAGGTGGCACACGTGGCGGAGGTGGTGGCCATGGCCGATCCGGAGGCCCTCAAGGCGGTGGTGCGTCGCCACCGGCCGGATGTGGTGGTGCCGGAAATCGAGGCCCTGGCGGTGGATGCCCTGGCGGAGCTGGAGGCCGAAGGCACCACCGTGATCCCCACCGCCCGGGCCACGGCGGTGACCATGAACCGTGATCGCATCCGCGACCTGGCCGCCAGCGACCTGGGGCTGCGCACCGCCCGCTTCGCCTACGCGGAGAGCGCTGAACAACTGGCCGCCGCCGCGGCCCCCCTGGGCTGGCCCGTGGTGGTGAAGCCGGTGATGAGCTCCTCGGGCAAGGGGCAGAGCGTGGTGCATGGACCCGAGGACATCGAGGCCGCCTGGGGGGCAGCCATGGCGGGAGCACGCGGCAGCGGCGCCCGGGTGATCGTGGAGGAGTTCCTGCATTTCGAGCAGGAGATCACGCTGCTCACCGTGAAGCAGTGGAACGGGCCCACCCTGTTCTGTCCGCCCATCGGCCACCTGCAGGAGCGGGGCGATTACCAGTGCAGCTGGCAGCCGGCCCACCTCGACTGGGACCAGCTGGCGGCCGCCCAAACCATGGCCCGCCAGGTCACCGACAACCTGGGGGGGGCGGGCATCTTCGGCGTGGAGTTCTTTGTCTGCCGCACGGCGGAGGGCGCCAGTGAGGTGGTGTTCTCGGAGCTGTCCCCCAGGCCCCATGACACCGGACTGGTGACGTTGGCGGGGCAGAACCTGAGCGAATTCGAACTGCACCTGCGGGCCGTGCTGGGGCTGCCGATCCCGGAGATTCGCTCCGTGGCCCCGGCCGCCAGCCGCGTGATCCTGGCCCAGGAGGCCAGCAGCAGCGTGGCCTTCCACGGCCTGGAGCAGGCCCTGGCCAGCCCCGATGTGCAGGTGCTGCTGTTCGGCAAGCCCGATGCCCGGCCCCACCGGCGCATGGGGGTGGCCCTGGCCAGCGGCGCCAGCCTCGAGGAAGCCCGCCAGCGGGCCGACCAGGCCGCCGCCGCGATCCTGGTGTCGGGCGCGGGCTGAACCAGCCGCCAGAGAGGCCCAAACCCCTCTGGCGCCAAGGGGAGTGAGGCGGTACGGTGCGGCCACGACAACCGCCCATGCCCCAGGTCCAGCCCACCCCTGATCCCCGGCGGCGGCGCGGCCAGGCCCAGCTGGTGCCAGCGGAGCAGCAACGGCAGCGGCGCCCGCGCCCGGCGGCACCGGTGCCGCTGCAGGACGAACGGCGGCGACGGCGGCCGGGGCGCCCCGG
>BJHC01000030.1 GCA_014191535.1 Cyanobium sp.
GCGTTGTGCATGGGTGGTGTGTTCGCCATCAGCGCCGTGATTCCCGCCAAGGTGCAACAGCTGGTGGTCCTGCTGAGGGCCATGCCTGCCTCCGGCATCGACGTTGTGGTCCATACAGCGCTCCAGCTGTTGGGATGCTTCCTGCTCCTATCCGTCTTGATCTGGGCGAGCAAAACTGAGCCGAGAAACGTCAGGCCGCTGCTCGCCTACCCACCCCACAACCGCGACACCGTGTTGATCCATGCCCTGGGCCTGATCGTTGGTGTGGTGATGATGCTGGTGGCCTGAACACAACGGCGCAGCGTTCAAAGCGCTGGTCTTCCCATCCCCCAGGGGGCTCCACCGATGGCATCCCATCCCGAGGCAACCCACCGGCTCTCGCTGCGGCTGGGGGAAGGGGTCTGGCGGGCTCTCCAGGAGCGCTGCGCCCAAACCGGAGACACCCCCAACCACCTGATCAACAGCGCCATCGCCGAGGTGTTGGATCTCGACTACCGCACGATCTACCAGGTCTCCACCTCGGGAGCCCTGGTGCAGGGGGTGTACCAGGGCTGCGTGCGCGTGGGCGACCTCCTGCGCCACGGCGACTTCGGACTGGGCACCTTTGATGGCCTCGATGGCGAGGGGATCCTGCTGGATGGCCGGTGCTGGCAAGCCCGCAGTGATGGCACCGTGCAGCCCGCGCCCGCCACGGCCCTGGCCCCGTTCTGGGTGTTGACCCACTTTCGCGCCGATCACACCCATCAGCTCCAGGACATCCGCAGCTGGGCCGATCTCACCGAGCGGCTGGATCAGCTGCGGCCCAGTAACAACGTGTTCACCGCCGTGCGCATCCGCGGCAGCTTCGAGGCGATCAAGATCCGTGTGGCCTGCAAAGCCGCTGCGGGCACCGATCTGGTCACGGCCACCAGCCATCAAGCGGAATTCAGCCACCAGCAGCTGGCCGGCACCTTGGTGGGCTTCTGGACCCCCAGCTTCGCCCGAACCATCAACATCCCCGGCTACCACCTGCATCTGCTCAGCGACGACCTGGCCCACGGCGGCCATGTGCTCGACCTGCAGGCCCACTCCCTGCACGTGGAGCTCCACACGCAGGATCACCTGCATCTGGCGCTGCCCGACACCGCCGGTTTCCTGGCCGCCGATCTCAGCGGCGATCCCAGTGCCGCCCTGGCCAAAGCCGAAGGCGGCCATGGCTAAGACAGGGGCATGGCCCCCTCCATCCCCCCCGCAACGGCACCCGAGACCGCGACCCTGGTGCTGCCCCTGCAGGCGGTGGGAATCGGCGACATCGCCGAAGTGGGCGGCAAGAACGCCTCCCTGGGGGAGCTGATTCAACAGCTGGAGCAGGATGGCGTCCGGGTGCCCGGTGGCTTTGCGACCACCGCCGCCGCCTACCGGCAGTTCATCGCCGCCGGCGATCTGCAACGGCAGCTGCACAGCATCCTCGATGGGCTCGATGGCCACGACATCGGCCAGCTGCAGGCGGCCGGTGCCGCCGCCCGGGCCCTGCTGCTGGGCAGTCCGCTGCCGCAGCCGCTGCAGCAGGCCATCCTCCAGGCCTACCGGGAGCTGGGGGCTCCGGCGGTGGCCGTGCGCTCCAGCGCCACCGCCGAAGACCTACCCGACGCCTCCTTCGCCGGCCAGCAGGAGACCTACCTGAACGTGCAGGGGGAGGGGGCACTGCTGGCCGCCTGCCGCCGTTGTTTCGCCTCCCTGTTCACCGATCGGGCCATCTCCTACCGGCAGATCAACGGTTTCGATCACTTTGAGGTGGCCCTCTCGATCGGGGTGCAGCGCATGGTGCGGGCCGACCTGGCCTGCTCCGGGGTGATGTTCAGCATCGACACCGAAAGCGGCTTCCGCGATGCGGTGCTGCTCACCGCCGCCTATGGCCTGGGGGAGAACGTGGTGCAGGGGGCCGTGAACCCCGATGAGTACCTGATCTTCAAACCCACCCTGCTGGAGGGGTTCGAGCCGATCGTGAGCCAACGGCTCGGCAGCAAGGCGATCCGCATGGTCTACGGGGAGCACGGCTCCACCCAGAACGTGCCGGTGCCGGAGGCCCAGCAACGCCGCTACGCCCTCAGCCAGGCGGAGGTGCTGCAACTGGCGCGCTGGGCCTGCCGCATCGAGGCGCACTACAGCCACCGCCGCGGCCAGCCCACCCCGATGGACATCGAATGGGCCAAGGACG
Source organism: Cyanobium sp. (assembly GCA_014191535.1). Lineage (GTDB taxonomy): Bacteria > Cyanobacteriota > Cyanobacteriia > PCC-6307 > Cyanobiaceae > Vulcanococcus. Next base: position 2,198 of record BJHC01000030.1, read on the forward strand.
GCGACAGCGGCGAGCTGTTCATTCTCCAGGCCCGGCCTGAAACGGTGCAGTCCCGCCGCAGCGCCACCCTGCTGCGCAGCTGGCACCTGCAACCCCACCAGGCGGAGTTGCTCTGCAGCGGCCGGGCCATCGGCGCCTCGGTGAGCAGCGGCCGCGCCCGCATCCTGCGTCACCCCAGCGAGATCCAGCGCTTTGAGCAGGGTGACCTACTAGTCACCGAACGCACCGACCCCGACTGGGAGCCAATCCTCAAGCGCGCCAGCGGCGTGATCACCAACCAGGGGGGCCGCACCTGCCACGCCGCGATCATTGCCCGGGAGATGGGCATCACCGCCATCGTGGGGGTGGGGGATGCCACCGAACGCATCGGCGATGGTGAGCTGATCACCGCCAGCTGTTGCGAAGGCGATCAAGGCCGCGTCTACCGCGGTGCCGTGCCCTTTTCGATCGAAGAGCGCGACCTGGGCGACCTGCCCAGCACCCGCACGCGCATCCTGATCAACGTCGGCAACCCAGAGGAGGCGTTCAACCTGGCGGCTATCCCCTGCGATGGGGTGGGTCTGGCGCGCCTGGAGTTCATCATCGCCAACCACATCCGCGTGCACCCGATGGCGCTGCTGCAACCCGAACGGCTGCAGCTCCCCGCCGAGCGCCAAGCGATCGCGCAGCTCACCGCCGGCTACGACCAGCCGGGGGACTACTACGTCGACCTGTTGGCCCAGGGCATGGGGCGAATCGCGGCCGCCTTCTACCCCAAGCCGGTGATCCTGCGCTTCTCCGATTTCAAGAGCAACGAATACGCCAAGTTGCTCGGTGGCAGCAGCTTCGAGCCGCAGGAGGAGAACCCGATGATCGGCTGGCGCGGCGCCTCCCGCTACACGGCGCCGGGCTTCCGCGCAGCCTTCGGCCTGGAGTGCCAGGCCCTGCTGCGGGTGCGCCGCCAGATGGGGCTCACCAACGTGATTCCCATGGTGCCCTTCTGCCGCACCCCGGAGGAGGGTGACCGCGTGCTGGCGGAGATGGCCGGCCACGGCCTGGTGCGCGGCGAGGACGGCCTGCAGGTGTACGTGATGTGCGAGCTGCCCAGCAACGTGATCGCGGCGGAGGCCTTCGCCGAGCGGTTTGATGGCTTCTCGATCGGCTCCAACGACCTCACCCAGCTCACCCTCGGTCTCGACCGCGATTCAGCCCTGGTGGCGGATCTGTTCGATGAACGCCATCCGGCGGTGGTGACCCTGATCCAGATGGCGATTCGCACGGCCCAACGCTGCGGCCGCAAGATCGGCATCTGCGGCCAGGCCCCCAGCGACCACCCCGAGTTCGCCGCCCTGCTGGTGCGCGAAGGCATTGATTCGATCAGCCTCAACCCCGATGCGGTGATCAACACCCGCCTGGCGGTGGCCGCCATCGAAGCCGAGCAGATCCCCAGCAGCCCCGCCGCAGCAACCGCCAGCGCCGCAGACGCTCCATAGGGTCCTGGCAGCGGGCCGGGGAGGCCATGGCGCGCAGCACGGCCATCCCAGTGGGCGAGCCGCCCGATGCCCTGGAGGCGGCCGTGCAACACCTCGGCCTGCGGCGCGACGGGCTGATCGAACTGCTGGCCTGTGCCCAACGGCAACAGGGCTGGCTCAGCGCACCGCTGCTGGGCTGGATCGCCCGGCGTCTGCAGCTGCCGCACAGCCAGGTGCTCGGCACCGCGAGCTTCTACCACCTGTTTCGGCTCCAGCCACCCCTGCCCCACAGCTGCCTGGTGTGCACCGGCACCGCCTGTTACGTGCTGGGGGCGGAGGCGTTGCGATCCACCCTGCAACAGCAACCCCTCCGCGCCATGGGGGTGGAGCTGGGCACGGTGCGCTGCATCGGCAGCTGCAGCGGCGCCCCGTTGCTGGTGGTGGATGGGCGGGTGCTCAACCACCAAAACCCCGCCAGGGCCCGACGGGCGGTGCAGGCCATTGCCATGCCCCAACCATGAGCGCCATGGCGCTGCGGATTTGCACCGCATCAAGCTGCCGCAGCCGCGGCGGTGAAGCGCTGCGGCAGGCCCTGGCGGCGGTGGCACCAGCCCAGGGCGAGGCGCCCATGGTGACGGGCGTGGGCTGCCTGGGGCCCTGCAGCGATGGCCCCCTGCTGGCCCTGGGCCCGCACCTGTTCAGCCTGCAGACGCCCGAGCCCGAACCCCTGGCCCGCAGCCTGCAGCAGGCCCTCGCCCGCAACGCCCTGGAGCAGTGGCAGCCCCCCGGCTCCGCGTTGATCCCGGCGGCGGATCCCTTCCTGCGGCTGCAGCGGCGCCTGGTGCTGGAGCGCTGCGGACAGATCGATCCGGAGAGCCTGGAGGCGGCCCTGGCCAGCGACGGTTACCGGCAGCTGCGGGCCGTGCTGCAGCAGAACGACCCCGCGGCCGTGGTCGAGGCGGTGCGGTGCAGCGGCCTGCGGGGCCGCGGCGGCGCCGGCTACCCCACCGGCCTGAAGTGGGCCACGGTGGCGGCCATGCCGGGGGCCGAGAAGCGGCTGGTGTGCAATGCCGATGAGGGCGACCCGGGCGCCTTCATGGACCGCACGGTGATGGAGGGCGACCCGCACCGGCTGCTGGAGGGCATGGCCATCGCCGCCTTCGCCGTCGGCGCCCAGCGGGGCTACCTCTACGTGCGCGCGGAATACCCCCTGGCGATTGCGCGCTTGCGCGGCGCCATCGCCGCCGCCGAGGAGCAGCACTGGCTGGGCAGCGGCATCGATGGCAGCCGCTTTGGCTTCCACCTGGAACTGCGGGTGGGGGCGGGCGCCTACGTGTGCGGTGAGGAAACGGCCCTGATCCATTCGATCGAAGGGGGGCGGGGCACCCCCTGCGCCAGGCCCCCCTACCCGGCGGAACGGGGTGTGTTCGGGCTGCCGACGCTGATCAACAACGTGGAAACCTTCGCCAACGTGCCGGTGCTGTTGCAGATGGGGCCGGACGCCTACCGGCCGGGCACCAAGGTGTTTTCCCTCACCGGCCAGGTGCAACGCAGCGGCGTGCTGGAGGTGCCGATGGGCACGCCGCTGCGCACGATCGTCGAGGAGATGGGGGGCGGGGCACCGGCCGGCCGAGCGATCAAAGCGGTGCAAACCGGGGGGCCCTCCGGGGGCTGTGTCCCGGCCGCCGAGCTCGACACCCCGGTGGACTACGACAGCCTCCAGGCCCTGGGCACGATCATGGGCTCGGGCGGGATGGTGGTGCTCGACGACACCACCGACATGGTGGATCTGGCCGCCTACTTCATGGCCTTCTGCCGCGAGGAATCCTGCGGCAAGTGCGTGCCCTGCCGCTCCGGCACCGTGCAACTGGAGCAGCTGCTGCGAAAACTCCTCGCCCGGCAGGGGTGCCCGGCCGACCTCGAGCAGCTGGAGCGCCTCTGCCACACGGTGCAGCAGGCGAGCCTCTGCGGCCTCGGGCAGAACGCCCCCAAACCGGTGCTCAGCACCCTGCGCCATTTCCGCCACGAGCTGATGGCGCTGGTGGGGGAGCCATGAGCGTCTGCACCCTGCGCATCAACGACCACGACCTGGCCATCGCCGCAGGCACCACCGTGCTGGAGGCCGCCCGCTCCGTGGGCATCACCATCCCCACCCTCTGCCAGCACGACGGCCTCTCCGCGGTGGCGGCCTGCCGCCTCTGCCTGGTGGAGGTGGAAGGGCAGCAGCGGCCCCTGGCCGCCTGTGTCACCGGCGTTTGGGAGGGGATGCGCGTCAGCACCAGCAGCCCCCAGCTGCAGGAGATCCGCCGCACGGTGGTGGAGCTGCTGTTCACCGAAGGCAACCACGTGTGTGCGGTGTGCGTGGCCAACGGCCACTGCGAACTGCAGAACCTGGCGGTGCAGGTGGGCATGGACCACAGCCGTCTGCCCTACCGCTTTCCGCAGCGCTCCGTAGACCTCTCCCATCCGCTGTTCGGCCTCGATCACAACCGCTGCGTGCTCTGCACCCGCTGCGTGCGCGCCTGCGACGAACTGGAGGGGGCCCACGTCTGGGATGTGGGCTGGCGCGGCGAACACTGCCGGATCATCGCCGGGCTGGATCAGCCCTGGGGGGAGGTGGAGGCCTGCACCCACTGCGGCCAGTGCGTCGACGTCTGCCCCACCGGCGCCCTGTTTCACCGCTGGCAGCCATGAGCAGGCGCCAACGGCTGGCAACGGTGTGGCTGGCGGGATGCTCCGGCTGCCACATGTCGTTGTTCGACCTCGACCTTTGGCTCCTGGAACTCGCCGAGCTGGCGGAGATCGTCTACAGCCCGGTGGCATCCGATGTGAAGCACTACCCCACCGATGTGGACATCGCCCTGGTGGAGGGGGCCGTGGCCACCAGCGACAACCTGGCGCTGCTGCGGCAGGTGCGGGCCAACACCACCACCCTGGTGAGCTTCGGCGATTGCGCCCTCAGCGCCAACGTGACCGGGCTGCGCAACCCGCTCGGGGGGCCGGAGCCGGTGCTGCGGCGCGCCTACCTCGAACTGGCCGATGGCAGCGGCCAGCTGCCTTGGGCCCCGGGCCTGCTGCCGGAGCTGCTGGAGCGGGCCCTGCCGGTGCATGAGCTGGTGCCGGTGGAGGTGTATCTGCCCGGTTGCCCCCCCTCCGCCGACCGCATCCGAGCGGTGCTCGAGCCCCTGCTGCGGGGGCAACGGCCGCAGCTGCGCGGCCCCGAGCAGCTGCGCTTCGGCTAGCCCCCACGAAACCGCGCCGATGGGCACCACCCTCACCATTGATCCGCTGACCCGCATCGAGGGTCACGCCAAGATCTCGATCCAGCTGGATGGCAACGGCGCGGTGCAGAGCGCCCGGTTGCACGTGGGGGAATTCCGCGGCTTTGAGGCCTTCTGCGTCGGCCGGCCATTCACCGAGATGGCATCGATCACGGCGCGCATCTGCGGCATTTGTCCGGTGAGCCATCTGCTGGCGGCCAGCCGCACCGGCGACAAGCTGCTGGCGGTCACGCTCCCACCGGCGGCGGAGCGGCTGCGGCGGCTGCTCAACCTGGCGCAGATCCTGCAATCCCATGCGCTGTCGTTCTTTCACCTCAGCAGCCCCGACTTCCTGCTGGGGTGGGACTGCCCTCCAGAGCGGCGCAACCTGTTCGGGCTGATCGCCGACCATCCCGACCTGGCCCGCGGCGGCATCCGTCTGCGCCAGTTCGGGCAGGGAATGATCGAAGCGCTGGGGGGCCGCAAGATCCATCCGGCCTGGGTGGTGCCCGGAGGGGTGCGCTGCCCGCTGGCGCAGCCGCAACGGGAGCAGCTGCTGGCGGAGCTGCCGGAGATGTTCCAGATCGCGGCACTGGCGCTGGCGCAGTTCAAACAGCTGCTCGATCACCACCTGGGGGAGGAGCAGGAGGTGTTCGGCCAGTTCCCGTCGCTGTTTCTGGCACTCACGGGTCGGGAGGGCCTGTGGGAGCACAGCGACGGCCCCAGCTGTGCCGGCATCGCCGTGATGGCCAGCGATGGCACCCGCTTGGCCGAGGGTTTACAGGCAGACGACTACCCCCAGTTCATCGCCGAGGCGGTGGAGCCCTGGAGCTATCTCAAGTCGCCCTACTACCGCCCGCTCGGGCCGGAAGCCGGCAGCTACCGGGTGGGCCCCCTGGCGCGGCTCAACCTCTGCGAACGCATTGGCACCCCCTGGGCTGACCGCGAACTGCTGGAGCTGCGCCAGCGCGGCGGGCCGGTGGTGACGGCCTCGTTCCACTACCACCTGGCGCGGTTGATCGAAATCGTGGCCTGCCTCGAGCAGATGCAACGGCTCCTCGAGGATCCGGCGATCACCGAGGCTCCGGTGCGCGCCACAGGCCGCCTCCAGCGGCGCGAGGCGGTGGGGGTGAGCGAGGCGCCACGGGGCACGTTGCTGCACCACTACCGCGTCGACGCCGATGGGCTGATCGAGGCGGTGAACCTGATCATTGCCACCGGCCAGAACAACGGCGCCATGAACCGCACGATCACCCAGATCGCGCGGCATTACCTGCAGGGGGGCCACCTCAGTGAGCCATTGCTCAACCGCGTGGAAGCGGGCATTCGCTGTTACGACCCCTGCCTCTCCTGCAGCACCCACGCGGCCGGGCAGATGCCGCTGCAGCTGCAGCTGTTCAGCGCCGAGGGCGCGCTGCTGCAGGAGCTGAGCCGGCCATGACCGCCCTGGTGATCGGCTTCGGCAACCTGCTGCGCAGCGACGACGGCGCCGGCCACCGCCTCGCCCTGGCCCTGGCGCGCCGCAGCCCAGAGGGGGTGACGGTGCTGGCCCGCCCCCAACTCACGCCGGAGCTGGCGGCGCCATTGGCCCGGGCCAGCCGCGTGCTGTTCGTGGATGCGGTCTGGGCCTCCCCCTCCAACACCACACCACAGCTCACACCGCTGCAGCCGCTGGCGGCGGCCGCCCCCTTCAGCCACGGGCTCACCCCCGCGCGGCTGCTGGCCCTGAGTGCGGCCCTCTATGGGCACGTCCCCCCCGCCTGGCAGTTGCTGATCCCAGCGCACGAGGGGCAACTGGGGGATCAGCTCTCCGCCGCCACCGCCGCCGCCTGCCGCACCGCTCTGCCCCTGCTGCAGCGCTGGAGCCGCGCCGATGCATGAGCTGGCCCTGGTGCAGGAGCTGTGCGCCCTGGCCACGGCCGCGGCCGAGCGCCATGGCGCCACCCACATCGAACGGCTGCAGCTGCGGCTGGGGGACCGCTGCGGAGTGGATGCCGATGCGCTGCGGTTGGCCTTTGCGGTGGTGCAACAGCAGCAGGCTTGGCAGCACACCCACCTGGAGCTGGAGCTGGTGCCCACCCGCTGCCGATGCCACCGCTGTGGCCATCACTTCCGGCCCGTGGATGTGATCCACTGCTGCCCCCGCTGCGGTGGCCTCAGCCATGAACTGCTGGAGGGCCGGGAGCTGGAGCTGGTGGCCCTGGAGGTGGCCTGAATGTGCGGGCGCTGCGGCTGCGATCCGCCCAGGGTGGCGCCGGCGGCATTGCGTCCACAGCCGCTGCGGCGGCTGGAGCTGCGGCAGGGCCTCCTCAGCCGCAATGACGCCCAGGCCCAGCGCAATCGCCTGCAGTTTCAGGGCCTCGGCCTGCGGGTGGTGAACCTGCTCTCGGCACCGGGTTCAGGCAAAACCAGCCTGTTGGAGCAGCTGGCACAGCGGTGGCCGCGGCCGCCCATCGGCGTGATCGTGGGCGACCTGGCCACCGACCGTGATGCCCAACGGTTGCAGGCGGCCGGCGCCCGGGCCGTGCAGATCCGCACCGGCGAACGCTGCCATCTGGATGCCGCGCAGGTGGCGCGCGCCTTCTGCCAACTGGAGGCCGCTGGCCTCGATCTGCTGGTGATCGAAAACGTGGGCAACCTGGTGTGCCCCGCGGCCTTCGACCTGGGGGAGCAGCGGCGCATCGCCGTGCTCTCGGTGACGGAAGGGGAGGACAAACCCCTCAAATACCCGGCCCTGTTCAGCAGTGCCGATGCCGTGGTGCTCAACAAAAGCGACCTGGCCGAGGCGGTGGGCTTCGATCGCAGCGCCGCCCTGAGCCATCTACGGGCGGTCGCCCCCCAGGCGGTGCTGTTTGAGGTGTCGGCGCGGCAGGGCAGCGGCCTGGCGGCCCTGCTGCAGTGGCTGGATCAACCCCAGGCCCCATGGCCCTGAGCCGGGCGGCGGAGCCACGCATCCAGCTGCAGCTGCAGGGGTTGGTGCAGGGGGTGGGCTTTCGCCCCCATGTGGTGCGGCTGGCGCAACAGCTGGGGCTGCGGGGCTGGGTGAGCAATGGCGCCGATGGCGTGGCGATGGAGCTGCAGGGGCCCCGTGCTGCGCTGGAGCACCTGGTGCAGCAGCTGCTGCTGCACCCACCGCCCCGGGCCCGCATCGATCGCCATGGCCTGCACTGGCCGCCGCCCAGCGCCGATCTCCCCCCGGGCGTGGCGATCCGGCCCAGCCCCAGCGAGCCCCCCCAGGCGGCGGTGATGGGGCCCGATCTGGCCATCTGCGGAGCCTGCCTGGCCGAGCTCGCCGACCCCCACAACCGCCGCTACGGCTACCCGTTCATCAGCTGCACCGACTGCGGCCCCCGCTACAGCCTGCTGGAGCAACTCCCCTTTGAACGCGGCCACACCAGCCTGGCCGCCTTTCCCCCCTGCCGCCGCTGCCGGCGCGACTACGGCGACCCGGCCGACCGCCGCTTCCATGCCCAAACCATCAGTTGCCCCCAGTGCGGGCCACGGCTGCACTGGAACGGTCAGCCGCACACCAACGCCGAGGCGATCGCGGCGGCGGCCGCGGCCCTCAACCGCGGCGCCGTGGTGGCCGTGCAGGCG
>BJHC01000031.1 GCA_014191535.1 Cyanobium sp.
GACGCCTCAGCAGGGGTTCTAGCCATCAGCGGCCCAGCCACGGGTCAATCAGCCCCTGCACCAGGGGCAGGGCCCGCCGCCAGAGATCCTCCTGCTCACGCAGGGGAGCGCCGCGGCTTTCAGCCTGCTGCAACAGCGGTTGCAGCAGGCTGCGGGCCATGCCCCCGAACGCCACACCGGCGGCGCCGTCGCCGGGCTGCAGCAGCCCCAGGCTGCTGGCGTTGGTGCCCCCCGCCAGCTGCAGCGGCCCCGGTGGCGCCCAGGGACGCACCGCCCGCAACAGTTTCACGGCCGCGTGGGCGGTGCCGGCGCCCACGTCACCGCTCATCGGCCTGCCATCCAGCTGCCAGAGCACCCGCAGGCCCAACCGCCGCAGGGGCACAAACCGCTGCCACAGCTCCGCGGCCAGCTGCTCGGGCGTTACGGGGCCGTGGCCCCCTTCCAGGCCGATGCTCACCGCCAACCGCCGCAGGGGCACGCCGCTGGCGAACACCTGGGCCAGCCGCTGCTGAAAGGCATCGCCGCGCCCCGGCTGGGTGTGCAGTTCCACGGCGTCTGGCTGCAGCTGCGCCAGCAGCTGCGGCACCGCTTCGGGGCTGAGCAGCTGGGGCGCCTCCTCGATCAAACCCAGCGGACAGGCCGGCAGGCAGCGCCCACAGCCGTAGCAGCGCTCCGCGATCACGCCTCCGCTGGTGCCGATGGCCAGGGCCGGACACACCCGTTGGCAGGGCCGCGGGCAGTCCACCGGGCAGCGCTGCGGATCGAACTGGGCCTTGCGGAAGTGGGGGTCCTCCCCGTCGCTGAGGCTCACCATCAGCCAGGGGGGGCTGGCGCCGCGCTCCAGGGCCCACTGGATGCCACGCCGGGCGGCCTGGGCCACGGCCGCGTCCGCCGCCACATCAATGCAATGCACCCCCGCCAGGCTGTAGAGGGCGCAGAGGTCTTCGATGGCGACCAGATCCTGGTTGCTGGCACCGCAGATCAATTTCACCCAGCGGCCCGAGGCGAGGGCCGCCTCAGCCCGGCTCAAGCCGCTTGGGCAAGCACGCTGGCCAGGGGTTGCCAGCGCAGAGCCCGGGATCCCCCGAGTTCCACCACCACCTTGAGCCGCGGTTCCCGGCGGGTGAGGTCGAGCAGGGAGGCCAGCTCGGCCTTGGAGAGCACCTGCCCCTCCAGCAGCCACAGCACCACCGGGGCGCTGCCGTCTTCGAGCAGATGCCCCAGCTGCGGGCAGGCCATCTGCACCTCCCCGACGGCGGCGCCGCGGCCCACGCTCTGGTGCCCCAGGTGGGGTGGCCGCACCCCATGCAGCTGCAGCAGAAAGGCCTCCGGATCCCCAAGCCCCCGGGCAGAGTTGATCTGGGCCCGGTAGCCGGCGGCCCGCAGGCGGCGCAGCAGACGGGTTTCAGCTCCCCCCTCCAGCGGGGCGTAGAGCGCCAGGGCCCCGGCCCGCTCCAGCTCCTGGCGGAAACCGCGGCCGGTGAGCAGCAGGGGCATGGGGCTGGGCAATGCTGCGGCAAGTCTGGCAGCAGGCTCCGGCATTGGGGGAGGGGGAAGGGCCGTGCGGTACCATCGACGACTGTGCAATTGCAACCTGTGCCCGTCCGCTAGCCGGGCCTCCAGCGCATTGCACAAGGTCGCCAGTGGTGGCGGCCTTCCCGGGCCCGTGTGGTTCTTCTGAACCGCCGGGATACTGCTCCACCCACCCGATTCTGGAAGTTCCTTCCCTGATCTGGCCGGAGCAAGTCCCAGCCCCGCTGTTTCGACGCCGCTAGCCCAACCGAATCTTCCCTCTGCCGCCCGGGCCCTGCCCGGCCAGCAGCACCGATCCGGCCCAACTGCGCAACGCGATTCAGCCACGCCACTCCTCAGGCTTTCAGCCTCGGGATGTGGTGGTCCCGCTGGCGTTTCTTCTCCTTATGTCCATCGGCATTCTTGGGAAGAAACTGGGCATGTCCCAGTTCTTCGACGACGAAGGCAGATCCATCCCGGTCACCGTGATCGAGGCGGGCCCCTGCCGCATCACCCAACTCAAAACCGACAGCACCGACGGCTACACCGCCGTTCAGCTGGGCTTCGGTGACATCCGCGACAAGCTCGTCAACAAGCCGGCCAAGGGTCACCTGGCCAAGTCCGGCGATGAGCTCCTGCGCCATCTGAAGGAATACCGCGTCGACTCCGTCGACGGCCTGGAGCTGGGTGGTGCGGTCACCGTGGCCTCCTTTGAGGAGGGTCAGAAGGTCGATGTGAGCGGCGACACCATTGGTCGCGGTTTCGCGGGTTACCAGAAGCGCCACGGCTTCAGCCGCGGCCCCATGACCCACGGTTCCAAGAACCACCGCGAACCGGGTTCCACCGGCGCCGGCACCACGCCCGGCCGCGTGTATCCCGGCAAGCGCATGGCTGGCCGCTACGGCGGTAAGCAGATCACCACCCGCGGCCTCACCATCCTCAAGGTGGATGCTGAGCGCAACCTGCTGGTGGTCAAAGGCTCGGTGCCCGGCAAGCCCGGCGCCCTCCTGAACATCCTTCCCGCGAAGCGGGTGGGTGCTAAGGCCGCGAACTGAGGAGAACAGACATGGCTAACTGTGTTGTTCGCGATTGGCAGGGCAAGGAGGCCGGCAAGGCCAGCCTCGACCTGAAGGTCGCCAAGGAAACCACCGCCAACGACCTGGTGCACCGCGCCGTGGTGCGTCAGCTGGCCCACGCCCGTCAGGGCACCGCCAGCACGCTCACCCGTGCGGAAGTGGCCGGTGGTGGTCGCAAGCCTTACAAGCAGAAGGGAACCGGCCGGGCCCGTCAGGGTTCGATCCGCACCCCCCTGCGTCCCGGTGGTGGCGTGGTGTTCGGGCCCAAGCCCCGCACCTACACCCTGGCGATGAACCGCAAGGAGCGTCGCCTGGCCCTGCGCACCGCGCTGATGAGTCGCCTCGCCGACATCACCGTGGTGAAGGGCTTCGCCGCTGGTCTGGACACCCCCAAGACCAAGGAAATCACCGCGGCCCTGGGTCGCTTCGGCATCGCCGATGGCGCCAAGGTGCTGGTGGTGCTGGATGCCCCCAGTGAGGTGGTGCGCCGCTCGGTGCGCAACCTTGAAAAGGTGAAGCTGATCGCCGCTGATCAGCTCAATGTGTTCGATCTGCTCCACGCCAACGCCCTGGTGGTGAGCGAGGAAGCGCTCGCGAAGATTCAGGAGGTCTACGGCGATGACTGAACGCTTTAACGGGCGTCTGGCGGATGTGATCCGCCGGCCGCTGATCACCGAGAAGGCCACCCGGGCCATCGAGCAGAACCAGTACACCTTCGAGGTGGACCATCGGGCCGCCAAGCCCGACATCAAGGCCGCCGTTGAACAGCTGTTCGACGTCAAGGTCGTTGGTGTGAGCACCATGAACCCCCCGCGCCGCACCCGCCGCGTGGGTCGTTTCGCCGGCAAGCGTGCCCAGGTGAAGAAGGCGGTGGTGCGCCTGGCCGATGGCAATGCCATCCAGCTCTTCCCTGAAGCCTGAGGGGTTTAACGAATCATGGGAATCCGTAAGTACCGCCCTATCACCCCCGGCACCCGCACCCGTGTCGCCAGTGACTTCGCTGAAGTCACCGGCCGCGGACGCGAGCGGGGCCTGGTGGTGGCCAAGCACCAGCGCAAGGGCCGCAACAACCGCGGTGTGATCACCTGCCGCCACCGCGGTGGTGGTCACAAGCGCCTCTACCGCCTCGTCGACTTCCGCCGTGACAAGCACGGTGTGGAAGCCCGCGTGGCCGCCATCCACTACGACCCGCACCGCAACGCCCGTCTGGCGCTGCTCTTCTACGCCGATGGCGAGAAGCGCTACATCCTGGCTCCGGCCGGTGTGGCGGTGGGCTCCACCGTGGTGTCCGGCCCCGAGGCCCCGATCGAGAACGGCAATGCCCTGCCGCTCTCGGCCATCCCCCTCGGCTCGAGCGTTCACTGCGTGGAGCTCTATGCCGGCCGCGGTGGTCAGATGGTCCGCACCGCCGGCGCCAGCGCCCAGGTGATGGCCAAAGAAGGCGACTACGTCGCCCTCAAGCTGCCCTCCACCGAGGTGCGTCTTGTGCGCCGTGAGTGCTACGCCACCCTCGGCGAAGTGGGCAACTCCGAGGTGCGCAACACCAGCCTGGGCAAGGCCGGTCGTCGCCGCTGGCTCGGCCGTCGCCCGCAGGTCCGCGGCAGCGTGATGAACCCCTGCGATCACCCCCACGGTGGTGGCGAGGGCCGCGCTCCGATCGGCCGTTCCGGCCCTGTTACCCCCTGGGGTAAGCCGGCCCTGGGCCTCAAAACCCGCAAGCGGAACAAACCCAGCAATCGGTTTGTGCTCCGGAAACGTCGTCGCACCTCCAAGCGGAGCCGCGGCGGACGCGATTCGTGATCCAACTCACCGCTTTGCTGTTCGTTTAAACCGCTATGGGACGCTCACTCAAAAAAGGCCCGTTCATTGCCGACAGCCTGCTTCGCAAGGTTGAAAAGCAGAACGCCGCCGGTGACAAGTCCGTGATCAAAACCTGGTCCCGGGCTTCCACGATCCTGCCGATGATGATCGGCCACACCATTGCCGTTCACAACGGCAAGGCCCACGTGCCCGTCTACGTGACGGAGCAGATGGTGGGCCACAAGCTCGGGGAATTTGCGCCCACGCGCAACTTCCGCGGCCACATCAAGGACAAGAAAGGAGGTCGCTGAGGACATGGCCAACACCGAAACCACCGTTGCGCAAGCCCACGGCCGCTACATCCGCGGCTCGGCCTCCAAGGTCCGCCGTGTGCTCGATCAGATCCGCGGTCGCTCTTACCGCGACGCGCTGATCATGCTCGAGTTCATGCCCTACCGCTCCACCGGCCCGATCACCAAGGTGCTGCGTAGTGCGGTGGCCAATGCCGAGCACAACCTGGGGCTCGATCCCGCTTCCCTCGTGATCTGTTCCGCCAGTGCGGATATGGGTCCGGTGATGAAGCGTTTTCGTCCCCGTGCCCAGGGTCGCGCCTACGCGATTCAGAAAAAAACCTGCCACATCAGCATTGCTGTGGCTCCTGCCACCTGACCCCGAGGACACCGACCGATGGGACACAAGATCCATCCAACCGGCCTGCGCCTGGGGATCACCCAGGAGCACCGCTCCCGCTGGTACGCCCCCAGCAAGACCTACCCGACCCTCCTCCAGGAGGACGACCGGATCCGCAAGTTCATCCACAAGAAGTACAGCGCCGCTGGCATCAGCGACGTGGTGATCGCCCGCAAGGCCGATCAGCTTGAGGTGGAACTCAAGACCGCCCGCCCCGGCGTGCTCGTTGGCCGTCAGGGCAGCGGCATCGAGGAGCTGCGCAGCGGCATCCAGAAAACCATCGGTGACACCGCCCGCCAGGTGCGGATCAACGTCGTCGAGGTGGAGCGCGTCGATGCCGATGCCTACCTGCTGGCCGAGTACGTCGCCCAGCAGCTGGAGAAGCGCGTCGCCTTCCGCCGCGTGATCCGCATGGCCATCCAGCGCGCCCAGCGCGCTGGGGTGCTGGGCCTCAAGCTGCAGGTGAGCGGCCGCCTCAACGGCGCCGAGATCGCCCGCACCGAGTGGACCCGCGAAGGCCGCGTGCCGCTGCACACCCTCCGCGCCGACATCGATTACGCCACCAAGGTGGCCACCACCACCTACGGGGTGCTGGGAATCAAGGTGTGGGTGTTCAAGGGTGAAGTGCTGCCCGGCAACCAGGACAAGGTGCCCGTGGGTGCTGCGCCGAAGCGCCGCGCCAGCCGCCGGCCCCAACAGTTCGAAGACCGTTCGAACGAAGAGTGATCAGGAGGCCTGAACCATGCTGAGTCCAAGACGCGTCAAATTCCGTAAGCAGCAGCGCGGCCGCATGCGCGGTGTCGCCACCCGTGGCAACACCATCGCCTTCGGCGAGTTCGCTCTGCAGGCCCAGGAGTGTGGGTGGATCACCTCCCGCCAGATCGAGGCCTCCCGTCGGGCCATGACCCGCTACGTCAAGCGTGGCGGCAAGATCTGGATCCGGATCTTCCCCGACAAGCCGGTCACCATGCGTCCCGCCGAAACCCGTATGGGTTCCGGTAAGGGCAACCCGGAGTTCTGGGTGGCGGTGATCAAGCCCGGTCGCATCCTGTTCGAGATGGGCGGTGCCGACATCACCCCCGAGATCGCTAAGGAGGCCATGCGCCTGGCGCAGTACAAGCTGCCCGTGAAGACCAAATTCCTGTCTCTGGCCGATCAGGAAGCCGCCGAGGCCCAGGCCGCTACCCCCGTGGAGTCCTGACCATGGCCCGTCCCGACATCGCCGAGGTGCGCAAGCTTTCCGACGGCGACATCACCACCCAGATCGACGACACCCGTCGCGAGCTGTTCACCCTCCGTTTCGAGCAGGCCACCCGCCGCCTCGAGACCCCGCACCGCTTCAAGGCCGCCCGCATCAAGCTGGCCCAGCTGCTGACGGTGCAAACGGAGCGCCAGCGCTCCGCCGCTTCCTGATCCCCCTAAGGAGAACCAGCCATGGCAACCAAGGAAAGGGTCGGCACCGTCGTCAGCGACAAGATGGATAAGACCGTGGTGGTGGCGGTGGAAAACCGCTTCCCCCACCCCATCTATCAAAAGACGGTCAGCCGCACCAAGCGCTACAAGGCGCATGACGAGGCCAACGCCTGCAAGGTGGGTGACCGCGTTCGCATCACCGAAACCCGCCCCCTCAGCCGCACCAAGCGCTGGGCGGTGGCCGAGGTGCTGACCACCAGCAGCGCCAACTGAGGAGATCTCCCGATGATTCAACAGGAAACCTTCCTCAACGTCGCTGACAACAGCGGCGCCAAGCGCATCCAGTGCATCCGTGTGCTGGGGACCAACCGTCGTTATGCCCACGTGGGCGACGTGATCGTGGCCGCCGTCAAGGACGCCATGCCCAACATGGGCGTCAAGAAGTCGGATGTGGTCAAGGCCGTGGTGGTGCGCACCAAGGCCACCCTGCGCCGCAACAACGGCAACTCGATCCGCTTCGACGACAACGCTGCCGTGATCCTCGGCAACGACAACAACCCCAAGGGCACCCGCGTCTTTGGTCCGGTTGCCCGCGAACTGCGCGATCGCAACTTCACCAAGATCGTGTCCCTCGCTCCGGAGGTGATCTGAGATGGCCACTGCCACCCCCAAAGCCAAGACCCCCGTGCGCCTCAAGATGCGCATCAAGAAGGGCGACACCGTGCAGGTGATCAGCGGCAAGGACAAGGGCAAGACCGGTGAGGTCCTGCGCACCCTTCCCTATGAGAACCGCGTGGTGGTGCAGGGCATCAACCTGCGCACCCGCCACGTGAAGCCCACCCAGGAGGGCGAAACCGGTCGCATCGTGACCGAGGAAGCCTCCCTGCACGCCTCCAACGTGATGCTGTATTCCACCGACAAAAAGGTGGCCAGCCGCGTCGAGATCGTGGTGGAGAAGGACGGCACCAAGAAGCGCCGCCTCAAGAAAACCGGCGAAATCATCGACTGATCGCCCTCTATTCACCCTTGTCCGCCTTCTGACCAAGACCAGAAGCGCAACCCCCATCCCCCGTCATGTCCCTTAAACAGAACTATCGGGAGAAGATCCAGCCCAAGTTGCTCAAGGATCTCAACCTCTCGAACATCCACGAAGTCCCCAAGGTGGTGAAAGTCACCGTCAACCGGGGCCTCGGTGAAGCCGCCCAGAACGCCAAGGCCCTCGAGGCCTCGATCGAGGAGCTGGCCACCATCACCGGTCAGAAGGTGGTGGTCACCCGCGCCAAGAAGGCCATCGCCGGCTTCAAGATCCGTCAGGGCATGCCGATCGGTGTGGCCGTCACCCTGCGTGGCGACCGCATGTACGCCTTCCTGGAGCGTCTGATTCACCTGGCGCTGCCGCGCATCCGCGACTTCCGCGGTGTGAGCGCCAAGAGCTTCGACGGCCGGGGCAACTACACCCTGGGGGTGAAGGAGCAAATCATCTTCCCCGAAATCTCCTTCGACAAGATCGATGCCATCCGGGGCATGGACATCACCATCGTGACCACTGCCCGTAACGACGAAGAGGGCCGGGCCCTCCTCCGCGAGATGGGAATGCCGTTCCGCAGCAACTGAGCCCTCTTCGGACCCGACCATGGCCAACCACGACCCGATTTCCGACATGCTCACCCGCATTCGCAATGCGAGTGAGAAGCGTCACCAGTCCACCAAGGTGCCCGCCAGCCGCATGGCTCGCAGCATCGCCAAGGTGCTCCAGCAGGAGGGCTTCATTGCCGACATCACCGAAGAAGGTGATGGCGTGCTGAAGCACCTTGTGCTCGAGCTCAAGTACAGCGGTAAGCACCGTCAGCCGCTGATCCGCACCGTGCAGCGCGTCAGCAAGCCCGGTCTGCGCATCTACAAGAACACACGTCAGCTGCCCAAAGTGCTGGGCGGCCTCGGCGTGGCCATCATCTCCACCTCCAAAGGTGTGATGAGCGACCGCGATGCCCGCAAGCAGGGCGTCGGCGGCGAAGTGCTCTGCTACGTCTACTGATCAGGGAGGTTGATCCATGTCTCGTATTGGTAAAGCGCCGATTCCCGTGCCGGGCGGCGTCACCGTCACCCTCAACGGCCTCGACGTCAAAGTCAAAGGTCCCAAGGGTGAGCTGAACCGCACCCTCCCTGATGGCGTGACCATCGCCCAGGACGGCAACGCCCTGGTGGTGAGCCCCGCCAATGAGAGCCGTCGCTCCCGCGAGCGCCACGGCCTCTGCCGCACCCTCGTGGCCAACATGGTCGAGGGCGTCAGCAAGGGCTACACCCGCAAGCTCGAGATCATCGGCGTGGGCTACCGCGCTGCCGTTCAGGGCAAGAAGCTGGTGGTCAGCGCCGGCTACAGCCACCAGGTGGAAATGCTGCCCCCCGATGGCGTCACCTTCGCCGTCGATGGCAACACCACCGTGCTGATCTCCGGCGCCGACAAGGAAGTGGTGGGCAACGAAGCCGCCAAGGTGCGGGCCATTCGTCCGCCTGAGCCCTACAAGGGCAAGGGCATCAAGTACGAGGGCGAACGCATCCTGCGCAAGGCCGGTAAGACCGGTAAGAAATGAGGTCTGCCTAAGCGTCGTTACCCTGTATCCCCATGTCCACTCTGTCCCGCAAGCTGCAGACCCAGAAGCGTCACCGCCGTCTGCGTCGCCATCTCTCCGGCTCCGCTGCGCGTCCGCGCCTGGCGGTGTTCCGCTCCAACAACCACATCTACGCCCAGGTCATCGACGACGACGCCCAGAGCACCCTGTGCTCCGCCTCGAGCGTCGACAAGGAGCTCCGCTCCAGCGTCAAGATCGGCGCCAACTGCGATGCCTCCGTCGCCGTCGGCCAGCTGGTCGCCAAGCGTGCCCTGGCCAAGGGCATTCAACAGGTGGTCTTCGATCGTGGCGGCAACCTGTACCACGGCCGTGTCAAGGCCCTGGCTGACGCCGCCCGGGAAGCGGGCCTTCAGTTCTGATCCCTGCTCTCACCATGACCGAAACCAACGACCAAGTTCAGTCCAACGACATCCCGGCGGCGGCCGATGTTCCTGCGGCGGCCGAAGGCCAGCAGGAGCGTCGCGGCGGTGGCCGGGGCGAGGGCAAGGGTGACCGCCGTGGCGGTGGCCGCGGCCGCGACAACCGTCGCGGTCAGGAGCGCGACTCCGAATGGCAGGAGCGCGTGGTGCAGATCCGCCGCGTCTCCAAGACCGTCAAGGGCGGTAAGAAGATGAGCTTCCGGGCCATCGTTGTCGTCGGCAACGAGAAGGGCCAGGTGGGCGTGGGCGTCGGCAAGGCCGGCGATGTGATCGGTGCCGTCCGCAAGGGCGTGGCCGATGGCAAGAAGCACCTGGTGAAGGTGCCCCTCACCCGTCACTCTTCGATCCCCACCCAGGGCAATGGCCGTGACGGCGCCGCCAGCGTGCTGATCCGCCCCGCCGCCCCCGGTACCGGTGTGATCGCCGGTGGTTCGATCCGCACGGTGCTGGAGCTCGCCGGCATCAAGAACGTGCTGGCCAAGCGCCTCGGTTCGAAGACCCCCCTCAACAACGCCCGCGCCGCCATGGATGCCCTGGCCGGCCTGCGCACCCACAAGGAGACCGCCAAGGAGCGGGGCATCTCCCTCGAGCAGAT
>BJHC01000032.1 GCA_014191535.1 Cyanobium sp.
GCCTCAGCGGCGGCCAGAAACAACGGCTGGCGATCGCCGGCGCCCTGGCCAGCTGCGGCCAGCTGCTGCTGCTGGATGAGCCCACGGCCCTGCTGGATGAAACCAGCCAGCTGGAGGTGCTGCAGTTGATCCATGCCCTGACCCGCAGACCGGATCAACCGATCACCGCCCTGTGGATCACCCACCGGCTGGAGGAACTCAACTGGTGTGACGGAGCGGCCCTGATGCAGGCCGGCCGCATCGGACCCTGGCGCAGCGGCGCCGACCTGCAGCAGCACCTGCAGCCCCTTGCCCACGGGAAGGGCTGAGGGGTAAGTTCTTCGGGTTCCCGTCAGGGATCCATTCCTCGGTAGCTCAGCGGTAGAGCGATCGACTGTTAATCGATTGGTCGCAGGTTCGAATCCCGCCCGGGGAGTTTTGAGGCCCCAGCCATCCGGCTGGGGCTTTTTTATGGCCACCCCGCCCACGCCCGGCCGGGGCCCGGCAAGCGACACTTGCTTCACAACAAAACAGCCGCAATAGCAACACTTTTATCGGAAGAAATTCTGAAGATTGCCTCGAGGGAGATTGGCTGATCGCCCAGGCAAATGCTCTGCGGCGCAGAGGATCTGCGCCATCCAATGCACGGAAGAGCCGTGATGATTCGGCTGCAGAAGCTGAACAACGCAGGGAGAATGCCGGAAGAAATCCTGGCTGTTCCGGCCCCACCGCAACCACACCGGCCACGGCCCGCTGCCCCCTCACCCAGGAGCCCCCATGAAGCCCTGCATCCTGCTGATTGAAGACGACGGCGACATGCGCGAGCTGGTGGCCGGCCACCTGGAGCACAGCGGCTTCGATGTGCAGCGCGCCGAGGACGGGATCAAGGGCCAGGCCCTGGCGCTGCAGTACACCCCTGACTTGGTGCTGCTCGACCTGATGCTGCCGAAGGTGGACGGCCTCACCCTCTGCCAACGGCTGCGCCGCGATGAGCGCACGGCCCGCATTCCGATCCTGATGCTCACCGCCCTGGGCAGCACCAAGGACAAGGTGAGCGGCTTCAACTCCGGCGCTGACGACTACCTGGCCAAGCCTTTCGACCTGGAGGAGCTGCTGGTGCGCATCAAGGCGCTGCTGCGCCGGAGTGATCGCGCCCCGCTCTCCACCAAGCACAACGAAATCCTCAGCTACAGCTCCCTGACCCTGGTGCCGGAGCGGTTCGAGGCCATCTGGTTCGACGAACCGGTGCGGCTCACCCACCTGGAGTTCGAGCTGCTGCATTGCCTGCTGCAGCGCCATGGGCAGACCGTGGCCCCCTCCCTGATCCTCAAGGAGGTGTGGGGCTACGAACCGGACGACGACATCGAGACGATCCGGGTGCACATCCGCCACCTGCGCACCAAGCTCGAACCCGACCCGCGCAAGCCGCGCTTCATCAAGACCGTCTACGGCGCCGGCTACTGCCTCGAGTTGCCCAGCGGTGCCCAGCACGAAGAGCTGGCGATGCTGGTGCAGGAAGCCCGCGACAGCCGCCGCACCGCCGCGGCCTAAACCGCTCCGGAGAGCTCCAGCAGCGCCACCTCCCAGGCCAACCGCGGTTGCACGTAGGCCCGCAACTGGCGTCGCAGGGTTTCCAAGCGGCGCTGTTGCGCCGGATCGGGGCGCTGGCGCCACAGCCGTAGCTGCCACCAATCCAGGAGCCACAACTGCTCCTCCACCTCCAGCGCGTCGCTGAGGTCGCGGGCCAGGGCCAGGGCCTCCTGGGGACTCACCCGCCCCTGGGGGGCCGCCAGCAGGGCCGCACAACGGGGGGGCAACTCGCGCGGCAAAGCCCGCCATTGTTGGCGGTGGGCCAGCAGGGCCCCGGGCGACCCTGCCGCCAGCTCCAGCAACTCGGGGGGATCCGCCGGCGGCGCCTCGGTGTCGGGATCGGCCTCCGGGTCCACGGCGGGGGGGGGCACCCGGCTGAGCACCAGCTCCAGGTCGGCCGAGGCCAAGCGAGCGAAGGGAATGGTCTGGCAGCGGGAACGGATGGTGCTCAGCAACCGATCAGGGGCCGCACTGAGCAGGATCAACAGCCCATCGCCGGGCTCCTCCAGGGTTTTCAGCAGGGCATTGGCGGCCCCTTCCGCCATCGCTTCCACGGCCTCGATCACCACCAGGCAACGGGGGGCCTCCACCGGCCGACGCGCCAGAAACTGCGACACCCCCCGCACCTGCTCCAGCCGCAGCTGGGGCGGGGCCTTGCGGCTGATGCCCGCCGCCGCGGCCTGGGACGCGGGCACCAGCTGCCCCTTGTCGCTGTAGGTGGGCTCCACCCAGAGCAGATCGGGATGGTTGCCCGCCTGCAGGCGCCGGCGTACCGCCGGATCCCCACCGCCGCCGGCAACCACCGCCTCCAGGAAGCGCAACGCCCCCAGCCGGCGGCCAACCCCATCGGGCCCGCTGAACAGATAGGCGGGGGCCAACCGTTGCTGTTGCAGGGCTGCGGCCAGCAGGGCCACCGCCTGGCCCTGGCCCACCAGGTCGGCGAACAGGGCCGTGGGGGGAGCGGCCACCATCACCCCTGGCCCGGAGGCGCCGCCACCAGGGCGGTGATGGCGGCCTGCAGGTCGGCCGTCACCTGGTCGGCGCTGCGGCAGGCATCCAGGCGCCGCCAGCCCCCCTCGGCCGCCAGGGCGGCAAACCCCGCGCAGACCCGCGCCAGAAACGCTTCGCCGGCGGATTCGATGCGATCCGCCGTGCGGTGGCCCCGCCGCCGCAGCGACTCCTCCAGGGGAATCTCCAGCAGCACGGTGAGATCCGGCTGCAGACCGCCGGTGGCCACCAGGGTGAGCTGGTCGATCAGCTCCAAAGACAGCCCGCGGCCATAGCCCTGGTAGGCGGCGGTGGAGCCGCTGAAGCGATCGCACAACACCCAGTGCCCCGCCTGCAGAGCCGGCCGGATGCGTTCCTGCACATGCTGGGCGCGGTCTGCGGCATACAAGAGCAACTCCGCCGTGCTGCAGGGGGCCGCCTCGCCTGGGGGGTGCAACAACTGCTGCCGCAGGGCCTGGCCCAAGGGGGTGCCGCCGGGCTCCCGCGTCACCAACAGCTCCGCACCGGCCGGCATCAGGCCGCTGTGGGGCAACCAGCGCCGCAGCTGCTCGATCTGGGTGGTCTTGCCGCAACCATCAATGCCCTCGAGCACGAGGAAGCGTCCGCGCTCAGCCATCACGGCCCAGCAGCAGGGCATTGATCACCACGGTGATCGAACTCAGGGCCATCAACAACGCCGCCAGGGGAGGGGAGAGCAGCACGCCAAAGCCTGGCAGCAGAACCCCGGCTGCGATCGGAATCACCACCAGGTTGTAGCCGAAGGCCCAGGCCAGGTTCTGCCGCACCTTGGCCATGGTGCGACGGGCCAGCCGCAACGCCAGGGGAATCGTGGTGAGCCGCTCGCCGAGCACCACCAGGTCGGCCGAGTCCATGGCCACCTGGGTGCCGGTGCCCACCGCAATGCCCAGATCGGCTGCCGCCAGCGCCGGAGCGTCGTTGATCCCATCGCCCACCATGGCCACGGGGCCGCGGCGCCGGGCCGCCTCGATGCGCTCCAACTTCTGCTGCGGCAGCAGGCCCCAGGCCACCTGCGCACCCTCCAGGCCCAGGGCCACCCCAAGGCGCTCCACCGCCACCTGGCGATCACCGCTCAGCAGCCCCAAGCCCAGGCCCATGGCCCCCAATTGCGCCAGGGCCTGGGCCGCATCGGGGCGCACCTGGTCCTCCAGGGCAAGCAGGCCGATCAGGCGGCCATCGAGGGCCACCGCCACCGCCGTGGCGCCGTGCCGTGTGTGGTCGGCGAGCCAGCGGTGATCCGGCTCACCCACCGCCACCCCCTGGGCCTGCAGCCACTCCGGCCGGCCCACCAGCACGGGGCCGCGGCCGGGCAACACGCCCCGCAGGCCCTCGCCGGGGTGGGTGGTGCAATCCTCCACCGGCAGCAGGGGGAGGTCGAGGTGGTGGCAGCGCTCCACCAGGGCGTGGGCCAGGGGGTGGCGGGTCTGGGCCTCGAGGCTGGCCGCCACCTGAATCAGCTCGGGATCGCTGATGGCGGCATCCACCACCCGCAGGGCCGCCAGCCGCGGCCGCCCCACGGTGAGGGTGCCGGTCTTGTCGAACAGCACCGTGCGCAGGGCGGCGGCCGCTTCGATGCCATCCCCGCCGCGAAACAGCACCCCGGCCCGAGCCGCCCGGCCGCTGCCCACGCTGATGGCGGTGGGGGTCGCCAGACCGAGGGCACAGGGGCAGGCCACCACCAGCACGGCAATGCTGAGCTGAATCGCCAGGATCAGGGGTGTCTCAGCGTCCATGCCCAGGCTGCGATGGCCCCCATGCAGGTGGGCCGAGGGGGCATGGGCCAGCACCTGGGGCCACAGCTGCGTGCCCCATTGCCACCAGAACACGAACGTGGCGGCCGCCAACAGCAACACCACCACCGTGAATCGCCCCGCCAACTGGTCGGCGAGCCGTTGGATCGGCGCCTTGCGGGCCTGGGCCTGCTCCACGAGCCCAATGATCCGAGCCACGGCGCTCTCACGGCCGGGACGCAACACCTCCAACACCAGCGGAGCCTGCAGATTGAGGCTGCCGGCCGCCAGCTCACAGCCCGGCTGGGCCTCCAGGGGCAACGGTTCGCCGGTGAGGCTGGACACATCCAGGGCGGAACTCCCCTCCAGCACCCGGCTGTCCACAGGCACGCGATCGCCTGGCAGCAGGCGCACCCGATCGCCCGGGCCCAGGGCCCCCACCCGCACGGGGCGCACGGAGGCTTGGGGGCCTTCCCCCAGCAGCAACAACGCCTCATCGGGCTGCAGCGCCCAGAGCTCCCGCAGGGCATCGCCGGTGCGCAGGCGGGCGCGCTCTTCGATGAAGCGCCCCAACAGCACGAAGCCCAGCAGCATCACCGGCTCGTTGAAGAAGCACTGCCAGCCCACCACCGGCCAGAGCAGAGCCACCAGGCTGGCCAGGTAGGCACTGCCCATGCCGAGACCCACCAGGGTGTCCATCCCCGGTGCACCCGCCAGGGCGGAGCGGAATCCAGCCACCAGGATTGGGCGCCCCGGCAGGGCCAGGGCCAGGGTGGCCACCACCGCATGCAGGCGCATGTCCGCCAGCCAGGGCAGCGGCAATTGCTTGGCCTCCGCCAGGTGTCCGCCCGCCGACACCAGCAGCAGCAGCAGGGCCACCAGCAGCTGGCGCCAGCGCTGCCACCAACTGCGCTGCTCCAACCGCTCCGCCAGGGGCAGCACCCCCTCCTGCTCCCCGCGCTGATGGGCCACGTAGCCCATGGCGGCCAGGGCCTCAATCAACGGCTCCACAGGATCCGGCTGCCCCTGGGCCGAGAGGGCTGGATCAAGGGCCACCCAGGCGGTGCGGGTCAACAGGTTGACGCTGGCCTGGCGCACGCCGGGCTGGGCCAACAGCCGCTGCTCCACCGCCCGCACGCAGCCGCCACATTTCATGCCCTCCACCTCGAGCAACAGCGGGGCATCGCCGCCGGTGATCGGATCAACGCCGGTGGCCACGGGCGCCTGCGAAGGGTGCGCTCAGGCTAGGGAGAGCACACACCAAAACCTGGGATCCCCGCAGCGATCCGCAGCCCGGGTGAGGATGGGGACACGCAGCTCCCCGTTCGCCGTGCCCCGCTCCCAGCGCAACGACAACTTCATCGACAAGAGCTTCACGGTGATGGCGGACCTGATCCTCAAGGTGCTGCCCACCAACCAGCGGGCCAAGGAGGCCTTCGCCTACTACCGCGATGGCATGAGTGCCCAGGCGGATGGGGAATACGCCGAAGCGCTCGACAACTACGCCGAAGCGCTGAAGCTGGAGGAGGACCCCAACGACCGGGCCTTCATCCTCTACAACATGGCCCTGGTGTTTGCCAGCAACGGCGAGCACGAGAAGGCCCTCGAGCACTACGGCCAGGCCCTGGATCTCAACAGCAAGATGCCCCAGGCGCTGAACAACATGGCGGTGATCCACCACCACCTGGGCTCCATCGCCGAGGAGCAGGGCGAAACCGACGAAGCCGACCGCCGCTTCGACCTGGCGGCCGACTTCTGGACCAAGGCCATCCGCCTGGCCCCGAACAACTACATCGAGGCCCAGAACTGGCTCAAGACCAGCGGCCGCGGCAGCGTCGACGTCTACTTCTGATCAGTACAGGCTGTACGACTTCTGCTCGATCAGGGTGGAGCCGTAGCGCTCGTTGATCTCGCGCTTCAGGGCGGCGCGGCGGTCATTGGTGCGGTACACGGCGCGGGCCAGGTCGATGAAGGGCTGCTCGAACGAACGCTGACGCTCCTGGTCACGGATGGCGTCTTCGATGTTCCAGAGCTCAGCGTTCACCTCCAGCAGTTGGGCCTCCAGGGTTGGATCCAGGGCCACCCCGGTGGCGTCGAGGGCCTGCTGGAGCAGCTGCAGCTCCTGCTGCACATGGGCCAGGGCCGGTTCCTGCAGATGCCGGGCCTTGATGCGCAGGATCGTGATCTTGTCCACCAGCTCCCCCAGCGACACGGGGATCGAAATCAGCATGGGGCGATCTCTCCGCTGCGGATCTGGCCCCTCAGGTTGACGGCCACGGCGTCGATCAGTCCAGCCCAGTCGCCATCCACGTCCTGGCGCCACAGCCGCACGCTGGGGTACCAGAAGCTGTCGGAGCCCTCGAGCCCCCAGCGCCATTCGGGGATGGCCTTCAGCAGCACCCAGGTGGGGCGTCCCAGGCCGGCGGCCAGATGCACCATCGCCGAATCGGAGCTGATCACCAGGTGGCACCGCTCCACGATCGCAGCCATGTCATCGAAAGCCCAGGTGCTGTTCATGGCCGCTTGCGCACCGCTGAACCGCTCGCGAAACCCGCAGCGTTCCAGCTGCTCCGCCCCATGGCCCCGCTGCAGCGACACCAGGGTCACCTCCGGGATGGCCGCCAGGGGGGCCAGCAGCTCCAACGGCAGCGAGCGCCCGCGCAGGCTGGTGGTTTCGTGGGCGGGATCCCCCTGCCAATGGATGCCCACCCGAATCGGCGCAGGATCCTGGGCCGCTGCGAAAGCCTTTGCCCACCGTTCGCGGGCCTGGGGTGAAGGCTGCAGGGGCGGCAGCGGCGGCAAGGGCTGGGTGGGCTCGATTCCCAGGCGGCCGGGCAACGACAGCAGCGGCAACCACTGCCCGCGCTTCAGGCTGGGGAGCTCAGCGTGGGAAACCACCCGATCCGCCAGGGCGGACTGGCGCGCCAAGGGCTCCAGCTTCTCCTGCACGCTCAGCACCACCTCAGCGCCGTGGCGCTGCTTGAGCAGCGGCGCCAGGCGCATGAACTGAAGGGTGTCGCCGAGGCCCTGCTCACTCACCAGCACCAACGGGCCCTCCGACGGCAGCGGTGAGCCATCCCAGAGCGGCAGCGCAGGACTGGCATGGGGCTGGATCGGCTGGGCGATGGCGGAGCGGTAGTCGTACTGCCGGAAACCCTGGCGGTAGTCGCCCTGCAGCAGGAGCGGGTGGGCGAGGTTCCAGTGGGCCTCCACATAGGTGGGATCCGCCGCCAGGGCGCGCCGATACAACGCAATCGCCTCCCCCAGGGCCCCGTGCTGATTGCGCAGATTGGCCAAGTTGGTGAGGGCCTGGGGGTAGGCGGGGTCCAGGCTCACCGCCGCCTGGAAACAGGCCTCCGCCTGCTGCAGCTCACCCCGCTGCACCAGCACCTGGCCCAGGTTGTTCTGCACCACCGGGTCGTCGGGCTGCAGGGCCAAGGCCTGGCGCAGCAGCGGCTCCAGCTCACCGTGGCGCTGCTGCATCGCCAGGAGGGCCGCCAGGTTGCTGTACACCGCCGGATTGCTGCTGTGGCGCTGCACCAGCAGGCGGTAGCTGCGCTCGGCCCCCTCCCAATCCCCCCGCTGCAGGCTGCGCTGGGCCTGCTGCTCCAGCTGACGCTCCTGGCGGGCCGCAGCGGACGTGGATCCCGCACCCCCGCCAGCACCAAAGCCCTGGGACGGCGCCATGGGCGTCAGTCCCCCTGGGCGGGGTTCACCCCCAGGGCCTGCACCAGGGCCTCCGCCACGCCGCCGGCCTCCAGCAGCTGCAACTCCAGGCTGGCGGCCAACCGCCCCAGGCCACTGCCGCGGGGCACCACGGCCCGCCGGAACCCCAGCCGCGCCGCCTCCTGCAGCCGTTGCTCCAGTTGGCTCACGGGCCGCAGCTGGCCCCCGAGCCCCAGCTCCCCGATCAACACCGTGCCCGGCGGCAGGGTGAGGTCGCGGTAACTGGCCACCACCGCGGCAGCCACCCCCAGATCCGCCGCCGGCTCCTCCACCTCGAGCCCGCCGGCCACCGCCAGGTAGCAATCGAAGCGGGACAGGGGCAGCCCCAGGTGCTTTTCCAGCACCGCCAGGATCTGATGCAGGCGGTTGGTGCCGATGCCCGTGGCGGTGCGTCGGGGGCTGGCGTAACTGGTGGTGCTCACCAGGGCCTGCAGATCCACCACCAGGGGCCGGGTGCCCTCGCAGGCCACGATCGTGGCGGTGCCAGCGCTGGGTTCATCGCTGCCCAGGAACAACTCGCTGGGGTTGAGCACCTCCGCCAGACCCTGGCCGCGCATCTCGAACACCCCCAATTCGTGGGTGGCGCCAAAGCGGTTCTTCACGGCCCGCAGCAACCGGTGGCTGGCGAAGCGGTCGCCCTCAAAAGTGAGCACCGCATCCACCAGGTGCTCGAGCACCTTCGGGCCCGCCAGCATGCCCTCCTTGGTCACATGGCCCACCAGCAGCAGGGCGGTGTCCTGCCGTTTGGCGATGCGGGCCAGGGCGGCGGCGCACTCCCGCACCTGGGCCACCGAGCCGGGGGCACTACCCAGCTCACCATCGTGCAGGGCCTGGATGCTGTCGATCACCGCCACAGCCGGCCGCAGGGCCTCGAGCTCCTGCAGCACCAGCTCCAGGTCGGTTTCCGACAGCAGCTGCATCCCGGCTTCTGGGGCATCACCCGACGCCACCGCTGCCGCCTCCGGCTGCTGATCCACCAGACGGCGCCAGCGCAGCTTCACCTGCTGGGCCGACTCCTCCGCACTCACGTAAAGCACCGAATGGCGCCTGGCCATCGCCTGGGCGCTCTGCAACAGCAGGGTGCTCTTGCCGATACCCGGGTCACCCCCCAGCAGCACCAGAGAACCCGGCACCAGGCCCCCGCCCAGCACGCGGTCCAGCTCGCCGTAGCCGCTCTGCAGGCGCTGCAGCGGCCGCTCCCCCACCGCATGGATGGGCTCAGAACGGCGGGCCTGGGGAGGCATCGCCCCCTCCGCCGCAGCGGCCACGGGCCGGCGGCGGCGGGTACCGGCCGCGGGGGCGGTTTGCTCCACCAGGGAATTCCAGCTGCCGCAGCTGGGGCAGCGGCCAAAGAACTGACGGCTCTGGGCTCCGCAGCTCTGGCAGACGTAGGTGCTGGTGGCCCGGGCCAAAACGATGTATGAAGAAAGGTGGCTGCCGTCGAATCCGGGGGCCTGACGACCTTTTCAGTAGGTCGAACTACTTAACCCGTCGATCCAGAGTGGCGCAATGACGGCCTCCACCGCCACATCCACAGCCCCCAGCTCCTCAGGCAAGGAAACGATCCTCGTCGTCGACGACGAAGCCAGCATCCGCCGCATCCTGGAGACGCGCCTGTCGATGATCGGCTACCAGGTGGTGACCGCCAGCGACGGAGAGGAGGCCCTGGAGGCCTTCCGCCGCACCAGCCCCGACCTGGTGGTGCTCGACGTGATGATGCCGAAGCTCGATGGCTACGGCGTCTGCCAGGAGCTGCGCAAGGAATCGGATGTGCCGATCGTGATGCTCACGGCCCTGGGCGATGTGGCCGACCGCATCACTGGCCTGGAGCTGGGTGCCGACGACTACGTGGTCAAGCCCTTCAGCCCCAAGGAACTGGAAGCCCGCATCCGTTGCGTGCTGCGGCGCGTGGAGA